>JAFACJ010001177.1 GCA_023425615.1 Actinomycetes bacterium | reverse complement strand
GGCGTCCCCGTGGCGGCCGTGCGGACGCTGCCCGAGGCGCTGGAGGCGACACCGGAGGCGGTCGTGACGGCCGGTGACTTCCGGCTGGTCGGCGGCTCCATCCGGGTGGCGGGCCATGAGCCCGACTACCGTCCGCCGCCGCGCCTGGGCGAGCACGGAGACTGGCTGGACGACGCATAGGCACGCGAAGACCTCGGGACACCCTGGCGGGGAGGAACGTGGGTGAGGGCCATGTCCCTCCCGCCAGGCTTCTCGCCTGACCCACTCGTCAGTCGACCTGAGTGGGATCGTCTCCGTAGCGGTAGGCGAGGAAGCTCGTGTCGAGCTCGATCTCGCCGGTCAGCCACCAGGAGCGCCGCTCGTGGACCAGGTCGCCGGTCACGACCAGTGGCTGCTTCTTGCGGTAGGCGAGGATCGCCCATTCGTGGGCCTCGCCGTCGAGAACGACCTTGACGTTGCGGCTGCGCCCGTTGACGTCGGCGGACAGGATGATCGTGCCGGTCTCGTCCTCGTCTCCGACTTCCTCGCGGGTGAGGGAGCGGACGGAGCCGATGAGCGTCTCCCGGCGCGGCGGGTCCTCTTGCCGGGCGAGGCGCTCCCGCACCCCGGCGAGGCCCGCGACGGCGGTGCGCTCGATCCTGATCGGCTCCCGACCGACGGCCGGTGGGGCCACGGAATCCGCCCAGTCGAATGACAAGTCGACCGCCCGCAGCACCTCCGGCCTGGCGATGTCCTCCAGCGACTCGACCAGTGCGGAGCTCAGCCCCCACCGCGTCGGCTCGTCCAGTGCGTCCATGCGTCTGCCCGCCGTCAGGTCCCTGGTGGTCTCCAAGCCGGTCGCGAGGGTCTCCATGACGCGCCGGGAGAAGGAGTCCCCGGACGGACGGGGACCGGGAACGGGCAGCTCTTCCTGCGCTGGAAGATCCTGATGCCTGGCCACCACGGTGAAGATGAAGCTGCCCGCCTTGGTGTGCCCGAGCCGGACGTCGTCATCGAAGAACTCGCCCACTGCGGCCGGGCGTCGGCCCACGTGGGGGTGCCGCGGCGAACTCACCGTGGTGGCCGCGGCGCGGAGCATCCGATAGATCCCCGCGATGGTGGCCTCAGCCTGCCGGAACGGGATCGTGCCGTCGGTCATGTACTGGTCGAGCCGCACCTGGAACCGGTCGGCGCGGGTCGTGACGATCTGCTCGTAGACCTTGGCGGCGTCCCAGTCGTTGAGCAGGCCGATCGCGAGCAGCGCATCGTAGAAGCGTTGCCGGAAGTCGACGAATCCCGTATCGAGTGGCAGCAGGATCCGTCCCCGTGCGCGTTCGCCGGCCTGGCCGGGCAGCCGCCAGATCTCCTTGACCCCTTCACTCCGGGCCTCGAACTCCCAGCCGTGCAGAGCGAGGTAACGCGAGACCGCGGACGGCGCGAGGCTGGAGGCCAGGTCCCGGAAACCCGGATCGGTGGAGCAGCTCATCGATCGCCTTCCTCACCCAGACGTCGCATGATCCCAAGGAGGTGCGGAACGTCAAAGATGTTACGTCTCGGCAGCCGGACTGTCTTCGTCGCTTTGCCGTCATCGATGGTTCCCAGCTCCGCGGCGCTCTGCCAGTACATCCGGCTCCTCGTGAAGAGTCGTTCCTCGTCCTGGGCCAACCAGGCCGTCACATCGTCGGGAACAATGAGAACGCCCAGGTAGGCGGTGTTGTAGCGCTTGGAGTTGGTCAGCTTACGGAAGGACCGCTCCTCCATCGACCAGGTGACGTGTGTGTCGTGGACGATGTCGGTGCGGGACGTGCACTTCAACTGCAACTCGAAGTCGACGGCGTAGTACACCTCGTACTCGACCGACGACGCGATCGTGATGTCGACGCCGTCGTAGTCGGTGGTGTGGTTCTTGACCGAGCATGATGGCGTCGTCGAGGACGACGCTCGGCGACTCGTCACCGCTGTCCATACAGCCCGGCCCCTTCCTGTGACGCTCCGGAAGCAAGTTTTTACCATTCGTCACTGACATTCGGCGGCGATTCGCTGTGATTTCGCGCGAACGCCGGGGCGCGCACGGGCGGGGTGTGAACCATCCGCCGCTGGCGGCGGGGCCGGCCTGCCTCCAGCCCGGCTCTCGCGCCCGATGCCTGGGCGGTTCGGAAGAACGGTCTCGGCAGGGAGGCGTCCCGTCTGGTATTAAGATTCTGTTTGAGTGAGAATATAGTTCTCACCTACAAGCTGGAAGCCTCTCAATGGTGGTGTGACATGCCTGATGCGTGCGGCGAGGACGGGACATGAGCGAACCGATCGTGCTCGTCTTCGAGGAGCGGGAGTACAGCCTTTCCCGGTTGGAGGCGATGGCCGGAGGGCTGGCCGTGGCGCTGGCGGCACGCGGGGTGCGCGCGGGCGACCGCGTGGCGCTCATGTCGTCCAACCGGCCGGAGTTCGTGGCGGCGGTCCAGGCGATCTGGCGGCTCGGCGCCGCGGTCGTGCTGTTCAGCCCGGCCTGGAAGCGGACCGAGGCCGAGCACGCCATCGCGATCACCCGGCCCGCGCACGCGGTGGGCGACCACCCGGTGCTGGCCGAGCTGATGCCCGCGATGCTGCACCTCGACGCGCCGGTCGAACCGGCGGCGCCTGACGCCGCCGCCGCGTTCCCCGGGCCCGACCCGGCGTCCGACGCGCTGCTGGTGTTCAGCTCCGGCACGACCGGGATGCCCAAGGCGGTCCGGCACACCCACGCCTCGTTCGGCGCCGCCGTCGTGCACTGGCGTGTCGCGCTGGGGCTGACGGACGCCGACCGGATCCAGATCACCACCCCGCCGTCGCACATCCTCGGCATCCTCAACATCGTCACGGCCCTGGAGTCGGGCGCCTGGCTGCGGCTGCACCGCAGGTTCGACCTGGACCGGATGCTCCAGTGCATCGAGTCAGACCGGATCACCGTGGAGATGGCGGTGGCGCCGATCGCGCTGGCGCTGTCCTCGCACCCGAAGCTGGAGTCCTACGACCTGTCCTCGCTGCGCTACATCATGTGGGGCGCGACCCCCGTGACGCCCAGCGTCGCCGAGGCCGTCACCGCGCGGACGGGCGTCGGCTGGGTGCCGGCCTACGGCGCCAGCGAGCTGCCCGTCATCACCTGCAACCCCGTCGAGGAGGCGCGGCTGGACAGCGCGGGCCGCGCCGTGCCGGGCGTGGAGCTGCGCGTGGTGTCGCTGGAGACCGGGGAGCCGGTCGCGCCCGGCGAGACCGGGGAGATCCAGGCGCGCTCGGCTTCGCTGATGGCCGGCTACCTGCCGGACGAGGCGACGCCCGGCGCCTTCCACGACGGCTGGTACCGCACCGGCGACGTCGGCAGCGTCGACGCCGACGGCTGGGTGCGGCTCACCGACCGGTCCAAGGAAATGATCAAGGTGCGCGGCTTCCAGGTGGCGCCGGCCGAGGTCGAGGCGGTCCTGCACGGGCATCCCGCCGTCGCCGACTGCGCGGTGTACGGGATCCCCGACACCGCCAACGGAGAGGCGATCATCGCGGCGGTCGCGCCGCGGGGCAGGGTCGAGCCGGCCGAGCTCATCGCCCTGGTCGGCGAGCGGCTCGCCTCCTACAAGCGGCCGAGCGAAGTGGTGCTGGTCGCCGAGATCCCCCGCCTGCCCTCGGGCAAGGTGCTGCGCCGAGTCCTCAAGGAGCGTCATGGACGCACGTCTGACCACTGAACAGCTCGAACTGCGCGACGCCGCCGCCCGTCTCGCCGACGACCTGGGCCCCGGCTCCGTCCTGGAGCTCGACGACGCCGACCGCGCCGCGCGGCTGGAGAAGGCGGTCGCCTCCACCGGCTGGCGCACCCTGCGCTCGGACGGGGCGTCCGGCGTGGAGGTCGCCGTCGTCGCCGAGGAGTTCGGGCGCGGGCTCATCGACGTCCCCTTCCTCGGCCCCGTGCTCGCCGACGACCTGCGCAGGCGCGTCGGCGCGCCCGACGACGCCTCCTGGACCGTCGCGCTGGACGCCGAGGCGCTGGACGCGCGGGGCATCGAGCGCGCCGTCGCCCTGGAGGGCACACGGCTGCTGGCAGGGCGGACCGGCGCGCTCCTGCCGGGAGCCGACCTGACCCGCCAGAACGCCGAGGCCGCCGACCTCCGGGAGCCGCTCGGTGAGCTGACGCCGGAGGACGCCGGGCGCTGGCACGCGCTGGCGCTCGTCGTCACCGCCGCCGACCTGGTCGGGGTCTCGCGCGGCGCGCACCGGCTCGCCTGCGACTACGCCAAGGTCCGCGAGCAGTACGGCAAGACGATCGGCTCCTACCAGGCCGTCGCGCATCTGCTCGCCGAGTCCCTCGCCCTCATCGAGGGATCGGTGAGCGTCCTGCGGCACGCCGCCTGGGCCGTCGACGAACTGGAGCCCGCCGAGGCGCTCCAGGCGGCGCGGATCGCCAAGGTCTACTGCGCCCGCTCGGCGCGGACCATCTGCGAGACCTCGGTCCAGGTGCACGGCGGCATCGGCAACACCTGGGAGTGCCTGGCGCACGTTCATCTGCGCAGGGCGCTGACCTCCACCGAACTGTTCCCCGTGAGCCTGAAGGAGATCGACCTTGGACTTTCGTGACTCGCCCGAGGAGGCCGCCTTCCGGGAGCGGCTGCGGTCCTGGCTCGCCGAGACGGCGGGGAGGTTCCCCACCTCGGGAGACGACTACTGGCGCAAGCAGGGCGAATGGCACCAGGCGCTGTACTCCGCGGGGTTCTTCGGCCTGTCCTGGCCCAAGGAGTACGGCGGCCACGAGCTGCCGCCCGTCTACGACGTCATCCTGGACGAGGAGCTGGCCCGCGCCGGCGCGCCGGCCCGCCCCAGCCTCGGCTACCTCATGCAGGGGCTGGGCAGGCACGGCGGCCGGGAGCTGCGGAGCCGCTTCCTGCCCGGCATGATGAACGGCACCGACCGCTGGTGCCAGGGTTTCAGCGAGCCGGGAGCCGGTTCGGACCTGGCGTCGCTGACGACGACGGCGGTCCGCGAGGGCGACGAGTACGTCATCCACGGGCACAAGATCTGGACGAGCTACTCCGACATCGCCGACTGGTGCCTGCTGCTGGCCCGCACCGACCCGGACGTGCCGCGCCACAAGGGCCTGTCCGGCTTCATCGTCTCCATGCACCAGCCGGGCATCGAGCAGCGCCCGCTGCGGATGATGAACGGGGTGACCACCGAGTTCGGGCAGGTCGTCTTCGACGGGGCGCGGGTGCCGGCCGACCAGATGGTCGGCGCACCGGGCGAGGGCTGGAAGCTGGCGATGACGATCGTCGGCCACGAGCGCGAACCCGCCGAGCTCGGCTTCTCCGCCCGCTACGGCAAGACCGTCCGCCACCTGCTGTCCGGGCTTGAGGGAGAGGCGCCGGATGAGCTGGTCTGGGCGCTGGTGGAGACCGAGATGCTGCGCCTGCACGTGCGGCGCCGGCTGTCGGAGCGGCTCGACGGCGTCGAGCACGGCCCCGACGGGTCGCTGGACAAGCTGCTCATGACCTGGACCGAGCAGACCGTCGGGCACGCCGCGCTGTCCGTCGCCGGGACGCGGGACCCCGAGCTGCTCGCCACCTACCTCTACAGCCGCGCCCAGAGCGTCATGGGCGGTACTTCACAGATCCAGAAGAACATCATCTCCTCGCGGATCCTGGGATTGGGAGCCTGACATGTACGACGTGCCCAAGGAGATCGAGGTCCGCGAGGAAGGGCCGCTGCGGATCATCACCCTGAACCGCCCCGACGCCCTCAACGCGGTGAACGACGCGCTGCACACCGGCCTCGCCAAGCTGTGGCCGCAGCTCAGCGAGGACCGCGACGCCCGCGCCGCCGTCCTCACCGGCAGCGGCAAGGCGTTCTCGGCGGGCGGCGACTTCACCTACCTCAAGGAGCTGAAGGGCGACCCCGAGCTGCGCTCCCGCACCATCGCCCACGGCCGCGACCTGGTCCTCGGCATGGCGCGCTGCCGCGTCCCGGTGGTCGCCGCCGTCAACGGCCCGGCCGTCGGCCTGGGGTGCAGCCTGGTGGCGCTCAGCGACGTCGTCTACATGGCGGAGAAGGCATACCTCGCCGACCCGCACGTGCAGGTCGGCCTGGTCGCCGCCGACGGAGGCCCCCTCACCTGGCCGCTGCACACCAGCCTGCTGCTGGCCAAGGAGTACGCACTGACCGGCGCCCGCATCTCCGCCGAGCGCGCCGTCCAGATGGGCCTCGCCAACCATGTCGTCGCCGACCCGGTGGCCGAGGCGCTCAAGTGCGCCGAGAAGATCGCGGGCCTGCCCCGCCAGGCGGTCGAGAGCACCAAGCGCCTGCTCAACCTCCAGCTGGAGCGTGCAGTCCTCGCCACCCTCGACTTCGCGATGACCGCCGAGTACCAGTCGTTCCAGACCGACGACTTCGCCGCCATCATCGAGAAGCTCACCGCCGGAAAGGCGTGACCGGGGGAGACCATGGAAGAGAAGAACGGCTTGGACGCCGCCTACGCCATGCGCCGCGCGATGCTCGGCGACGACTACGTCAATGGCGTGACCGCCGAGACCGACCCCGTGGGCCGGGAGTTCCAGGACTACATCACCGCGACGGCCTGGGGGGTGTGGACGCGCGAAGGCGCCCTCAGCACCCGTGATCGCAGCCTCCTGGTGCTGGCGATGACGGCGGCCCTGGGCCGCATGGAGGAGTTCCGCCTCCACGCGGGCAGCTCGCCCCGCACGGGCGTCACCGACGAGGAGATCGACGAGCTCCTGTTCCAGGTCGCCGCCTACTGCGGCGCCCCGGCGGGGGTGTCGGCCAAACGCGTCATCCGCTCCCTCCGCGCCGAACGGGAGAAGGAATGACGACCGTCGGTTTCGTCGGCCTGGGCAACATGGGCGGCGCGCTGGCGGCGAACGTGGTCGGGCGGGGACTGCCGCTGGTGGCCTACGACGCCGCGGGGCCCGCACGGGTGCCCGAGGGCGCGTCGGCGGCCACCGACACGGCGGAGGTGGCCCGCGGCGCCGACGTGGTGGTGCTCAGCCTCCCCGACGGCAAGGTCTCCGGACAGGTGGTGCGGGAGATCGCGGGGACGGAAGGCCGCCGCGCCGCCCTCGTCATCGACACCTCGACGATCGGGGTGAGCGCCGCACGCGAGAACGCCGCCCTGCTGGCCGGGCACGGCGTCGCCTATGTCGACGCCCCGGTCTCGGGCGGCCCCGCCGGGGCCAGGGCACGCACCCTGGCGGTGATGTACGC
>JAFACJ010000406.1 GCA_023425615.1 Actinomycetes bacterium | reverse complement strand
CGGATGCGGGCCTGGATCTCCTTGGGGCGCAACGGACTCTCCACTTCGATCTCGAACTGACCGAGACGGGAGAAGTGCCCGCGGATCGCGGCACGCAGCCGGTCGTCCACGGGCAGGGTGAACCGGGTGCCCCGGCCGGCGGTGGCCAGCACGAGGTACGAACCGTCCTCGCTCACCGCCACGAGGCGCAGCTCCTGCATGCGTGTCCTTCCCAGCCTTGTCCCCGGCCCTCATCCCAAGCACCGTCCTTGCGACAGCGGGCGCATGCGTCCCTTCCCCCGATTCCCCGGCCCGAACTTCGGCCCGGAGCCCCTGGAGTCTCTCGTCTGGGACGCACCCACTGCCAGCACCGTACCCGGCATGTCCGAACATCGTCGCTTGGATTCGTTCGGTGTGCTAGTGCGATGTGAGTGCGGTCACCCGGTGTTAAGGAACAAAGCTGTTCTTCTCCCTGGGCCAGCTTGCCGTGCCGGAGCCACCGGCGGGGGTCAGGCTGCCGATTTCTTATGCATCCTTTTCCCGGCCGCCGCCGGTCCGCCGAAGCGGGAACAGGGAAAACGTGTGGTTGGTTGGGGTTTCTCTACCTCATTATGGTTGAACCGAAACACGTACCTTGTTAGGACTCGCCGGAAATTTCAGACCGAGCGTCGCGTCAGGCCCGTTCAGCTTCCCAGGACCTGGCGGAGATAGGGGTTGCGGAACCTGCGGTCGGGGTCGAGTTCGTCACGGAGCTTGGTGAAGTCACCGAAGCGCGGGTAGACGGTCTCCAGGTACTCCGCGTCGCGGGTGTGCATCTTGCCCCAGTGCGGCCGTCCGCCGAGCGCGGTGAGGATCTCCTCGACGCCCTCGAAGTACGCGGCGTGCTCGTTGCGATGGTAGACGTGGACGGCGATGAAGGCGGTGCGCCGCCCGTGCGCCATGGACAGCCAGGCGTCCTCGGCGGGCAGCACCCGCACCTCGATCGGGAAGCTGATCCGCCAGCCCTTCCGGTCGAACGCGGCGCGGATCTCGCGCAGCGCCGCCGTCAGGTGCTCGCGCGGTATCGCGTACTCCTGCTCCTTGAACCGCACGTTGCGGGAGGTGGTGAACACCTTGTAGGAGGTGTCGGTGTAGGTGCGCGCGCCCAGCAGCTTGGCCGAGACCCCGTTGATGGGCCCGATGGTGCCGGGGAAGCGCCGCGTCACCCGCTGCGCGGCGCCGAAGACCTGGTTGGACAGGAACTCGTCGTCCAGCCACGCCTTGAATCCCGGCAGCGGCGCGCGCGGCCCCTCCACCCGGTTGTTGCGCTTGGTGAGGCAGCCTTCGCTGTGCGGGAACCAGTAGAACTCGAAGTGCTCGTTGTCGGCCTCCAGTTCGTCGAGCCGGGAGAGCACCTCGTTCCAGGCCATCGGCTCCTCCTGCGCGCGCAGCAGGAAGGAGGGGACGGTCTGCCAGGTGATGGCGGTGACGACGCCGAGGGCGCCGAGGCCGACGCGGGCGGCGTCGAACAGTTCGGGCCGCTCGGTGCGCGAGCAGGTGACCACGCTGCCGTCGGCGAGCACCAGCTCCAGGCCGGCGATCTGGGAGGCGAGCCCGGCGTGGTCGCGGCCGGTGCCGTGGGTGCCGGTCTGGGAGGCGCCGGCGATGGTCTGCTCCTGGATGTCGCCCATGTTGGCCAGGGCGAGGCCGTGCTCGTCGAGCAGCTGGTTCAGCCGCCAGAGGGCGAGCCCCGCCTCGGCGGTGACCAGCCCGGTGGCGGTGTCGATGGAGCGGACCGCGGTCAGCCCCTGCGGCCGCAGCTGTACCCCGTCGGTGAGCGCGACACCGGTGAAGGAGTGCCCGGTGCCGGGCATCCGGATGGTCAGCCCGTCCTCGGCGGCACGGCGTACCTCGGCCGCCACCTCCTCGGTGGATCGGGGGGAGGCCACCCGCGCCGGGATCGACCGCTGGTTGCCCGCCCAGTTGCGCCAGACGCCAGGGGACGTTTCAGGAGACATGGGAGGAGAGTAATGGAACTCATTCATGAACAATATTCACGTTATCCCTCGTTATGTGATCGTGACCTGGTGGGGGGCCGGGGAACCGGTCCCGATAATCTGCTGCGGTGGGAAGAAACCGGCAGCTCACCGCACTGTCCGTTGCCTTCGTGCTCGCGCTGACCGCCGTCGCGGGCTGGGCGGCGATCCGGATGGGGGCGCGCCCGCGGGAGGACGCGGCGGCACGGGTGCCGCAGAGCAGGGTCACCGCGGACGTGGTGGTCGCCGGGCAGGTCGCGCCGCTGGAGCGGATCGTGCCGCCGCACGTCCTGGCGGTGGTGCCCACCGGGGTGAGCCGGGCCCAGGTCGCCAGGATCCACAAGATCCAGAAGGTGCGCGACGTGATCGTGGTGGACGGCGGCGCGGTGATGCTGCGGGACCGCCGGGTCAACGTCTTCGCCGTCGACCCCTCGCGGTTCCGCTCCTGGACGTCGCCGGCCACCGCCCGCAACCAGGATCTGTGGGCGGCGCTGGCCGCCGACCGCTTCGTGGCCTCCAGCCGGCTCGCCCGCGCGCTGAGGCTGGAGCCCGGCGGCGAGTACCCGATCACGGCGCGCGCCAGGCCCCGGGTCGCGCTCGGCGGCATCGCGCCCCTGGGCATCCCCC
>JAFACJ010000397.1 GCA_023425615.1 Actinomycetes bacterium | reverse complement strand
GGTGAGGCGCCGCTCGCCCGCGCGCGCAGGCGGGGGCGTCCCAGGATCCCCCTCCGGGCGCGGAGGGTGAGCGAGCCGTCGCGCTGCCACCGGACCAGCGTGATCAGCCCGCGTTCCGCCCAGCGCCGCGCGTCGCACAGCTCCAGCGTCCGCAGGGGGTGGCGCAGGAGGTGGCCGAGGAGCTTGACCGGCCGCGGAAGGCCGTTGCCGTCCAGCAGCGGCGCCCGCAGCAGCCCGGCGAGATCCGACCCCCTGCCGAACCTGAGCGGCTCGATCGACGTGCGGGCGTCGGGCTGGAGCGAGGAGGTGATCGAGACTCCCTCGTTCAGCGGACGTCCGGTGGCGCGGGGCCGCGCCGCGCCGGTGTAGGTCTCGGCGTAGGCGCGGGTGAGGGCGCCGAGCAGGTCCGAGAGCTTCGGCAGGTCGCCCGTCGCCTTGAGCCGGTGCAGCAGCCGCTGCGTGCCGTACGTCCCGGCGGCGAACACGACCTGCCCGGCGGTGAACGTCCTGCGCTCCCTGCCCGGGCGTGGTGCGGGCCGGACGGTCCGGACGGCGTAGCCGCCTTCGGGCAGCGGCAGCACGCGTACCGCCTCGCTGTCGGGGTGGATGACGGCTCCGGCGCGCTCGGCCAGGTGGAGGTAGTTGGTGGTGAGCTTGTTCTTCGCGCCGTGGCGGCAGCCGATCATGCACTCGCCGCACTCGATGCAGCCGCGCCGCCGCGGCCCCGCCCCGCCGAAGTAGGGGTCGTCCACCTCCTCCCCCGCCGGTTCGTTGAAGAAGACGGCGACGGGCGCGCGCCGGTAGGTCTGCGCCAGGCCGAGGTCCTCGCCGACCTCGTGGAACACGATGTCGGCCTCGGTCGTGGAGGGGTTCTCGGTGAGGCCGAGCATCCGCGCCGCCTGGTCGTAGTGGGGCGCCAGCTCGCTCTTCCAGTCGGTGATGCCCGCCCAGCGCGGATCGGTGTAGAAGTCCTCGGGCGGCATCCGCAGGACTCCGGCGCAGACGAGCGAGCCGCCGCCGACGCCGGCGCCGCCCAGCAGCAGGACACGGGAGCCGCGCCGTCCGGGCAGCAGGTGGAGGCGCTGGATGCCGCGCAGGCCGAGGAGGGGCAGCCACAGGTAGTCGCGCACCCGCCAGGTGGTGCGGGGCAGTGCTGCGTCGTCGCGGCGGGGACCGGCCTCCAGCACGCCGACCCGGTACCCCTTCTCGCTGAGCCTCAGGGCGGCGACGGCGCCGCCGAAGCCCGAGCCGATCACCAGCACGTCGTAGTCCATGGCGGGGACGTACCCGGACGATTCCTGACAGAAGACGAGATGGCGGGAGCATAGGGGAACTTTGACTACCTTTGGGGTTCATGCCGGACTCTTCGTTCCTCACGGCCCTGTGCCGTGCCCCCTGGGCGCCCGGTCTCGCCGCGGCCACCGACCAGCACTCCGCCGCGGTCCGCGACATCATCGAGGCCAGCGGGCTCGCCGTCACCCCCACCACCCTCCGCGGCTACCTCGACGGCTTCCTCGAGGGGCTGGCGGAGGCCGGCTGGAGCCTGGGCCCCCAGCTCGACTGGCACGCCCAGCGGCTGCTGGCCGTCCAGCGCCTCCTGCACGACTCCTGAACGCGCGGGCCCCGTCCGCCCTCGTGAGCCGAGCGGACGGGACCCGAGTGCGATGTCACCTGTTCTGGGAGCGCTGCTCGGCCTCCCAGGAGGGGGCGGTCGCGCCCTCGCCGCGCAGCGCGTCCTCCTTGCCCCGCTCCCGTGCCGCCCCGACGGCGCCCCTGCGGGACGTCTCCCGCTCGATGTCGCTCAGCCACCGGTTCCAGCGCTGCTCCATCGGCCGCACCAGACCGCCGCCGACCCCGATCGCGATCACCGCGCCGATCGTGGCCAGCACCGCGACCAGCACCGGGGTGGTGACGGTGGTGGCGATGCCCACCTGGTTCAGCGCGGCGATCACACCGAGCGCCACCACGAAGATCTCGACGATGATGCCCAGCAGCCGCCCGTAGGACAGCTCTCCGATCGCGGCGTCGATCAGGTTGCGCAGCGCGTGCCCGATCGCCGCCGCCACCACGATGAGGATGATCGCCACGATCGCCCGGGGGATCCAGGCCACGATGGCGGTCAGCAGCGTGCTGATCGGGTTGCGCCCGAACACCCCGAACGCCAGCTGCAAGGTGATCAGCAGGATCGCGTAGTAGACGAGGGTGGCCACCACGCCGCTGGCGGTGTACTCGCTGCGGTCCATCGTCCGGCCCAGCCAGCCGCGCTCGGTGAGCCGGTTGAAGTGCGCCTTGTCCAGCAGCGTGGCCACCACTTTGCGCAGCACCTTGGCGATGATCCAGCCGATGATCAGCACCAGGATGAACACCACGATCTGTGGCACCGTCCGGGCGACCGTGCCGAACACGTTGTTGAACGTGTTTCCGATGTTCATGGTCCCCTCCCCCGATGAGGCTCGCCCAAGGCGACTATCTGTTTTTCTCCCTACCCGGGGAAGAGATAGGAAAAGTACGCTTCTGGGAAAGTTCAGGGCATGTGCCGGATACCGGATCCGCGGGTGTCACCCGACGCCGCAGGGCTCGGAGAAGGTGTGGGAGCGCGCCGTGTCGCCCTCGTAGAAGTCGGCGACGACCCTGATGCCGGTGTACTCCCGGGCGTCGGGCACCCCGAAGACCGTCTCGCGGACGGGATGTCCGTCGCTCCCCGCCTCGGGCGGCAGGATCCCCTCGTAGTCGACGCGCTTGAGGCCCCTCGCCGCCTCCAGCAGGCCCGCCCGGGTGAGCCGCCCCGTCGAGGCCGCCTTCTCCAGCACCGCCTTGAGCCCGTAGGAGAACGTCCAGCCGCTGACATAGGCGTCGGACGGGGTGACGTCGCTGAGCGCCGCGCGCAGCGCGCTGTGGCCCGGCGAGTCGGTGGCGAACGGCCGCCAGGGCGCCGCCTGCCAGAACTGGCCGCGCATCCCCGGCACGTCGATCATCGTGCGCACCCACGTCGGGTAGTGGCCGACGAACCTGCCCTTGTAGCCGCGCCGCACCGCCATCCGCACGATCTCGACGGTGTCCGCCGGCACCGTCGCCAGCACGACGAGGCTCGGCTTGTCCTTGAGGATCTGCGCGACGGCCTTGGCGCCCTCGCCCTGCCGCAGCGGCAGCCGCTGGTAGCGCAGACCCCGCCGCTCGGCGGCGGCGCGCGCCCCGCCCGCGGCGTCGGCGCCGAACTCGTCCGGATAGCCGACCGCCATCACGCTCTTGACCTTGTAGGGCCGCTTCTCCTCCGCGAACGTCTCGGCCGCGTAGTCGACGGCGTTCATCGCCTCGACGCAGTAGCTGCCACCGGCCTCCAGGACGTTGGGCGTGAAGAACCACTCCGAGGACCAGCTCAGCGGGACGCCGAGGATCTTCTCCTTCTCCATCGACGGCAGGACCCGGTGGATCTGCGGTGAGCCCAGCAGCTGCGAGTAGGCGAAGACGTCGTCCTTGGTCTCCTCGTACATCGCCTCGAAGGTCGCCACGTCGTACCGGGTGTCCCGCGTGTACCTCGTGACGTCGACCTCGTAGCCGCCGATGCCGCCCTGCTGGTTGACCCGCTTCCAGAACGCCCGCTGCGCCTCGGTCGAGGGGATCGCGATCGCGCTGAACGGGCCCGACACGTCGGTGAGCGCGCCGAGGTAGATGCAGCCCTTGTCCCGGTCCACCGCGCCGGGACAGGGCGCGGCGGTGATCCCCGGCGTGCCCTGGGCGCCGACCCGCCCTCCCCCGTCCGAGCAGCCGGCCAGGGCGAGCAGCAGCGCCGCCAGCCCGGCGGCCGCCACCCGTGCTCTCACGCCTTGGCCCCCGTGGCGTCGAGGACATGGCGGACCAGCGTGATGAGCGTGTGCTTCGCCGACTCACGGTGCCGCGCGTCGCAGAGCACGATCGGCACCCGCGCGTCGAGGTCCAGCGCCGACCGCACGGTCTGCTCGTCGTACCGCTTGGCGCCGTCGAAGCAGTTCACCGCGACGATGAACGGCAACTGGCGCTCCTCGAAGTAGTCGACGGAGGCGAAGCAGTCGGCCAGCCTGCGGGTGTCGGCGAGCACCACCGCGCCGAGCGCGCCGTAGGCCAGTTCGTCCCACATGAACCAGAACCGGTCCTGCCCCGGCGTGCCGAACAGATAGACGCTCACCCCCTGGCTGAGGGTGATGCGGCCGAAGTCCATCGCGACCGTGGTGGTGGTCTTGTCACGGACGTGGCCGGTGTCGTCCACCCCCTCGCTCTTCTCGGTCAGCGCCGCCTCGGTGCGCAGCGGCTTGATCTCGCTGACCGCGCCGACCAGGGTGGTCTTGCCGACGCCGAACCCGCCCGCGACCATGATCTTGATCGCGACGGGTTCGTGGCTAGAGGGCTGATAGTCCATCGATCACTTCCTTGAGCAGTCGCGCGTCGGGGAGGCGCGACACCGAGGCGGGCTTGCGCAGCCGCACGAGACCGTGCCGGAGCAGGTCGCCGAGCAGGACGCGGACGATGCCCACCGGCAGGTCCAGCTCGGCGGCGACCTCGGCCACCGAGAGCGGTTCGGACGTCAGCCGCCGGATCCGCACGTGCTCGGGACCCAGATCGGTCTTGCGGTCGGGTTCCGCGGGGGTCACCTCGATGAGGTCCATCAGATCGAGGCGTTCGCCGGACTCGTGACGGGTGCGTCCGCCCGTCAACGCATAGGGGCGCACGATCGGGCCGGCTTCCTCATCGGCCCACGCGGGCTCGTCCATCAACCTAGGCCCGGCACCCTGGCCTCGGCGGACAGGTGCTGCCCGACCCGGCTGACCAGCAGCGCCATCTCGTAGGCGATCACGCCCACGTCGGCTCCCTCCTCGGCCAGCAGCGCCAGGCAGGCGCCGTGGCCGGCCGCGGTGACGAACAGGAAGCCGCGCTCCATCTCCACGATGGTCTGCCGGACTCCGCCGCCGCTGAAGTGCTCGGCCGTTCCCCTGGCCAGGCTCTGGAACCCCGAGGCGACGGCCGACAGATGCTCGGCGTCCTCACGGCCCAGCCCCTTGGAGGAGGCGATCCGCAGCCCGTCCCCGGAGAGCACCACGATGTGCCGGGCCTCCACCACCCGGTCGAGCACCGCGTCGAGCAGCCAGTTGAGTTCGCCTCTGGCCTGGGTGGAGAGCTCACCGCTCATGGTCATCCCGTCCTTCTTCTCGCTCTCGCGCCTGTGACGCCGCCTCGTCCCTGCCGCGCTGCCAGCCCTGCTGCATCGCGGCCATGAGACTGCGCGCCTGTTCCGGTGGGCGGGCCGCGGTGTCGCCCGCCTGCGC
>JAFACJ010001173.1 GCA_023425615.1 Actinomycetes bacterium | reverse complement strand
GGTGGACGCGGCCGGTGGAGGCGCCCGCCGCGGTGAGCAGCACGGTCTCGACGTCGCCGAGCCCCTCGCCCCACAGCCGCGCCGCGTCGGCCGCCTCCACCACGCCCTCCGCGGCGACCTCGAAACCGAGCTCGCCGCAGAAGAGGTCGAGGTGCGGGCCGAAGTCCGTGACGCCCACCACCGCCGAGGTGACGCTCTCGATCAGCGGGTCGCCTCCGGCTTCACCCATGCGCGCCTCCCCGCCGCGCGGCGAGCGCGCGGCCCAGTTCGCGGCCGAGCGTCATCGCGGGCGTCACGCTCATGCCGCCGACGTAGTTGTCGCCGGCGAAGACGTTGTTGCCCAGCACCTCCCCCACCGCGTACAGGCCGGCGATCGCGGCGCCCTCCCGGTCGAGCACCGCCAGGTCGCCGTCCACCCGCAGGCCGTCCCGGCTGAGCAGGGAGGCGGCGATCGAGGTGAGCCCGTAGTACGGGGCCCGGGAGATCGGCATGGGCAGGGTCGTCCGGCCGTGGTCGGGGTCGTGCCCGGCGGCCACCGCCTCGTTGTGGCGCCGCACGGTCGCGGCGAGCCCCTCGGGGTCCACCCCGAGCCTCTCCGCCAGTTCGCCGAGGGAGTCGGCGGCGACGATCCACCGGCCGCGAGCGTACTCCTCCCGCATCCGCTCGCGCGTCCAGTCGCCCGCGCCGTTCCTGATCAGCGGCTCGGCCGCGTCCGCGATCGCCTGGTCCCAGATGATGTGCATCTCGATGCCCGGCTGGCGCAGCAGCGCGCGTTCCCGGTGCTCGGGGCTGGTGGTGTCCTCGGCGACGAAGCGCGCGCCGTCGCGGTTGACCCAGATCTCATACGGGGTCCGGTAGGCGGGGGCGACCTCGACGAACGCCTCCCGGTAGTCGACGGCGAACCCGGGCCGCCCGGGGTCGGGGATCAGGCCCATCACCGGGATGAAGTACCCGTCGCCGCTGGTGGCGGCGCCCAGTCCCTCCGCCAGGACCAGGCCGTCGCCGGTCGCGTGGTCCAGGCAGGCGATCAGCGCGTTCTCGCATCCCCGCGGCAGGAACCGGTTCCGCAGATCCGGATCGGCGTCGTATCCGCCGGTGGCCAGGACGACGGCGTCGCCGTGAGCGGTCACCGCCCCGCCGTCGCGGCCCGTCCCCGACACCCCGGTCACCCGGCCGTCCTCGACGACGGCGCCCTCGACCCGCACGCCGAGCCGTACCGTCACCGAGCCCTCGGCGACGCGCTCTTCGAGCAGCCGCCGCAGGACGGCGATCACCGACCGGCCGTGCTCCACTCCCCAGTAGGTGCGGGGCACCGAGTAGACCTCGTGCCCGTGCACCAGTCCCGGAGTCGCGGGGTCGAACGCGAAGCCCTGGCTCTCCAGCCAGTCGACCGTCTCGCCCTGGGCGCGCACGCTCTGCCAGGCGAGCCGTTCGTCCGCTCTGCCGTGGGACAGCCGCATCACCTCGGCGAAGTGCTCCTCGGGGGTGTCGCCGATGCCGTGCGCGGCCTGGCGGCGGGTCCCCGCCCCGCTCATCTCCCCGTTGGCGATGTGCAGCATCCCGCCGATCTCCTCCTGCTTGTCCAGGAGCAGGACCCTGGCGCCTCCGGCCGCCGCCTCGATCGCCGTGCACAGACCGCCGGGACCGGCGCCCACGATCACGGCATCGAAATGTCCGATGTTTTCGCCGGTCATGCCTTCTCCGGCATGGTGCTGCGCAGTTCCACCTCGACCCCGGCGGGCCCGCGCACGGTGTGCGCGCCGATGCGGACACCGCCGGACGCCTCGAGGGCGGCGGCCGACGCGGCAGGGTCGGCGGCGGCGAAGACCAGCCGGCGCAGCCCGAGCGGCCGGTCGGACAGGTCGCGCGCCTCGACGCCGGTGAACGACATGATCTCCAGCCTGGCGGGCGCCTGGTCGGCCGAGACCAGGAAGGACAGCCGCAGGCTCGCGCCGGACGGCATGCCGATCATCCGCTCGAACGGCTCGCCGCTCATCGCGCCGTCGAAGGCGACCTGCAGGCCCCCCGCCTCGGTGAAGAAGCGCAGCGCCTCGTCGTGGTCGGCGGGCACGAGGACCGCCGTGTGCAGTTCGCCGTGCAGGCGCTCCGGGTCGCCCTCCAGCGCGGGGCTCGGCCGGTGCCCCTGCCCGGCCTGGGGCAGCGTCCACCAGACGCCGTCGCTGCCCAGCGCCACGGCCTCGCTCAGGGAGGCGGTGCCGTAGGGGTAGGTCACCGGTTCGCGCGACCGGCCGCCCGCCGCGTCGATCGCCCGGGTGGAGCGCTCCAGGTCACGCGAGTACATGCCCAGCAGCCGGGGGCCGATGTCCCAGACCCGGGGCTCCTCTCCGGCGTCCTCCGCCCCGGCGGGCACCAGCCGCAGGCGGCCCGTCCGCACGCCCGGCACCCCCATGAGCACCTCGGATCCGTCCCGCTCGACCGCCTCCAGACCGAACGCGCGGGCGTGGAAACCGGCGGACGCCTCGACGTCCCGGCACACGATGACCGCCTCGATGATCGCACCCAGCGACAACGCCGTTTCTCCTTTTCAGCATGAGTGTTCCGTTGTATGGAACACCGTTCCAAGCTAGAAGGGGGCACTTCCCCTGTCAATGGTCTGACACATTACACTCGGGGCTTCCCAAACCCTCACGCCCTCTCCTATAGTCGCCAGGAACAGCGTTTCGGTGGGTGGAACAGAGGTGTGTGTGAGTCAGAACGACGGAGTCGAACCGGTGACCGCCTACCGCGCGGTCGCACTGCAGACCGCGTGCCACGCCGTCAACCGGGCGCCCGACGCCGCGGCCGCCCGCGACATGATCAGGGCCGCGATCGACCGGGTGGCCGACCAGATCACGGTGACCCAGCGGTTCGTCGGCGGGCTCAGGCTCGTGGTGCTCCCCGAGTACCTGCTGACCGGGCACCCGATCGGCGAGCCGCTCCCCGAGTGGTGCCGGCGGGCCGCCCTCGACCCGGACGGCCCCGAGTACGCGCGGCTGGCCGAGCTCAGCGAGGAGACCGGGCTCTTCCTGTGCGTCAACGCCTATGAACTGGACGAGCACTTCCCCGGCCTCTACTTCCAGGCGTCGGTGGTCTTCGACCCGCGCGGGAAGGCCGTCCTGCGCTACCGGCGGCTCAACTCGATGTTCGCCGTGACCCCGCACGACGTCCTGGACCGGTATCTGGCGATCTACGGGGAGGACGCGCTCTTCCCCGTGGCCCGCACCGAGATCGGCAACCTCGCCGCCATCGCCTCCGAGGAGATCCTCTTCCCCGAGGTCGCCCGCTGCCTGGCCATGCGCGGGGCCGAGGTGTTCCTGCACGGCTCCTCGGAGATCTGCAGCGAGCTGCTGTCGCCGAAGAACGTCGCCAAGCTGGCCCGCGCCGCGGAGAACGGCGCGTACGTGGTGTCCGCCAACACCTCGGGCGTGTACGGCATGGGGCTGCCCCCCGAGTCCGCGGACGGCTCCAGCCAGATCGTCGACTACCGGGGGAACGTCCTGGCCAAGGCCGGGCAGGGCGAGTCGATGGCCGCCAACGCCGAACTCGACCTGGCCG
>JAFACJ010000302.1 GCA_023425615.1 Actinomycetes bacterium | reverse complement strand
CCTTGGCCCGGCGCTCCTCGGGTGTCGTGTAGTCCTGCGGCGGGCGCCCGCCGATACGGCTGTACAGGTCGACGGTCAGGCAGGCGAAGCCCTCGGCGGCGAGCCGTTCGGTGACCCGTTCCCGGTGCGCGGTGACGCCGAGGTTCTCGTGGGCCATGATGACGACGGGCGGCGGGGTCGCGTCCGTCGTCCGGGCGGGCAGCGCCAGATAGCCCCGGATCTCATCACCGCCGCTGGGGAATCGCACCCAGGCGGCGTCGGCGGATGTCTGCATGTCTTCTCCGTGGGGATCAGCCCGCTCTGGGCGGGCCCGGTGGCTGCGCGGCCGCGGCGCGGCCGAGCAGGTGCTTGATGTGGGTGCCGAGGGCTTCGAGCCGCCGTCGCGGCATGCGCGCCATGTGCCCGCACACCGCGACCGCTCCGGCGGGGCGCCCGGCGACCATGACGGGTACCGCGACGCCGGCGATGCCGATGATGAACTCGCCGACCTCGACGGCGTAGCCGTACCTCCTGCAGACGTCGATCTCGCGCAGGAGCTCGGCCGGGTCGGTGATGCTGGCGGGTGTGCGCTGCGCCAGCGGCAGCGTCGAGACGACCTCCCCGCTCTCCTCCGGTGCCAGGCCGCTGAGGATGGCGCGGCTGATGCAGCCGTTCGCCAGCATCGAGCGCCTGCCGAGCGGTGACAGCGACTCCGGCGAGTGCGGCGCCGCGCGCTTGCCGGTGATGAGCCGCGACCGGGCGCGCCAGTCGATCTCGGCGACGAGCACGGTCTCGCCGGTGGAGCGGATGAGCTCCTCGGCGACGCCCTGGGTCAGATGCGCCAGCGCGGTCGTGGCCGAGACGAGGCTGCCCAGCTCCAGCAGGCGGTTGCCCAGGACGTAGGAGCCGTCCGCCTCCTGCCGGAGGAATCCGCGTTCCACGAGGGTCACCGCGATGCGGTGGGTGCTGGTCTTGGGCACCCCTGCCGCCTCGGCCAGCTCCGAGAGCTGGAAGCGGGGGTGGGCGGCGCTGAACGCGCTGAGCACGTCCAGCGCCCGGTCCACCGAGCGGACCCCGCGGCGGCGCGGACCGCCGTCCGCGGCGGCGCCGGAGGAGGAGCGGGAAGAGTCGTTCATGGGTGCCTCACGAGCAGTAGGGCGGTGCTTGACTCGCATTCTCGCTGGTGACGACGGTGTCGGGGACGGTGGCGATCTTCTGCACGTCCGGCTTGCCGCGCAGCAGGCCGACGACGTTGTCGACGGCCATCTCACCGACGCTCTTCGGCGTGTTGCTGACCGTGACCGCGAACTCCCCGTCCTGGACGGCCTTGACGCCGGCCTCGCTTCCGCCGTTGGTGAGGATCTTGATGTCGTCGCGTCCGGCGGCCTTGAACGCGGCGAGGGCGCCGAAGGCCATGTCCTCGTTGTGGACGAACACATAGGAGAGGCGGGGACGCGCCTGGAGGAGGTTGTCGGCGACGTCCTGCGCCTTGGCGCGCTGCCAGAGCGCGGGCTGGTCGAACACGACCTTCGCCGCGTCGCCGAGGCTCTTCTTGAAGGCGTCGTTCATCAGGTCCGCCGCCGCGCCGGGGGCCCCGCCGATGATGCCGACCTCGACGGGCTTGCCGCCGCTGTCCTTCACCAGCCAGGCGCCCAGCTCGCGGCCGACCTTCTGCACGTCGGTGACGACAGCGCCGAGGATCTTGCTCTGGTCGACGGCGGCGACCGAGGTGAGGAAGATCGGGATGCCCGCCCGGTTGGCGCGGCCGATGCCGCCTTCGAGGGAGTCGATGTTGACCGTCTGCACGACGATCGCGTCGACCTTCTTGACGATCATGTCGTCGATGTTGGAGAGCTCCTTGGCGGGGTCCATCGCCGAGTTGGCGGTCAGGAGGGTGACGCCGGCCTGGGCGGCGCGCGCCTGCATGGACCGCTGGAGGCAGGTGTGGAACTCGATGGAGTTGCCGTTGACGAAGCCGATCGTCAGCTTCCCGGCCGAGGCGACGGGCCCTGCCGTCTGGCCTCCCTCGTCGACGGAGCAGCCCGCGAGGGCGAGTCCGGCGGCCAGGGAGAGGGCGGCGGCGCGTCTGGGGAGGTGGTCCCTGCTGGAGATGGCGAACATGTCAATCCTTCTGGATTGTCGAGGGGTGGGAGGGTGAGGAGCGGCCCGCGCTCAGTGGGAACTGCCGCGCAGGTGGTTGGTGATGGCCGCGATGAGCAGCACGGCGCCCAGTGCCACGTCCTGGTAGTGGGCGTTGATCTGGAGCAGGTTGAGGGAGTTGGCGACCACGCCGAGGAGCACGACGCCGAGGACGGTGCCGACGAGGGTGCCGCTGCCGCCGTGCAGGGCGGTGCCGCCGATGACGACCGCGGCGACCACGGTGAGCTCCAGGTGCAGGCCGCCGGTGCCGGGGCTGGCCGCGCCGAGCCTGGCGACGAGCATCACGCCGCCGAGCGCGGCGAGCAGGCCGCCGAGGGTGTAGAGCAGCAGCTTGGTGCGGACGACGGGGATCCCCGCGAGGCGCGCGGCGTTCTCGTTGCCGCCGATCGCGAAGGCGTTGCGTCCGAACGCGGTCCAGCGCAGGACCAGTCCGGCCGCGACGCAGACGGCGACGGCGATGACGACCAGGGCGGGGATGGCGCCCGCGACCTCGCCGAAGCCGAGGGAGACCAGGTGCTCGCCGATGGAGACGCTCTTGCCGTCGATGACGAGGAGGGCGGCGCCGCCGAGGATGGTGGACGTGGCCAGCGTCGCCACGAACGGCACGACCTTCAGCAGCGTCACCACGAGCCCGTTGGCAAGGCCGATGGCGGCGCCGAGCGCGAGCGCCAGGCCCACGGCCGTCCACTCGCCGAGGCCGGCGGCGATGAGTTGGGCGACCACGCCGTGGGCGAGCGCCGCGATGGCGCCGAGGGAGAAGTCGATGCCGCCCGCCGTCATGAGGAGGGTCAGCCCCGCCGCGAGGACGGCGACGACCGCGATCTGCTGGGAGACGTTGAGGAGGTTCGGGCCGGTCAGGAACGCGTCGCTCTTGAGCGCGGTGACGGTGCCGATGAGGAGGAGCACCGTCAGCAGGCCGGCGTGCCGGGAGACCCCGGCCGGCGGCGTGAGGCGGGTCCGTCCTCTCAGCGCGGTGAGTGCGGTCATGCCTGGTCTCCGCCAGCGGTGAGGGTCACGAGGTCGTCCCGGGTCACCCGGTCCATGGGCAGGTCGGCGACGATCCGCCCTGAGCGCACGACGACGACGCGGTCGGCGAGCCGGACCACCTCATCGACGTCGGAGGAGCCGAGCAGGACGGCGGCTCCCCGCTCCGCGAGGTCCTCGACGACGCGGTGGATGTCGGCCTTGGCGGCGACGTCCACGCCGTTGGTCGGCTCCTCCAGGAGGCAGGCGGCCGTGTCGCCGTCGAGCCACGCCGAGAGCAGTACCTTCTGCTGGTTTCCGCCGGAAAGCGTGGACACGGGCGGGTTCTCCTGGATGGTGGTGACGCCGTAGCGCTCCCTGGCCCGTCTCCCCTCGGCGTGTACCTCGCGCCAGCGCACCAGCCAAGGGCGGAGCCGCCCCCTGCGGACGAGGTCGAGGTTCTCGTTGACGCTGAGGCCGGGCACGAGCCCGTAGGACAGCCGGTCGCCGGTGACGCATCTCAGGCCCGCGGCGAGGGCCGCACCGACGTTCCCCGGCGGGATCTGCGCGCCGTTCACCGCGACCCGGCCGCCTTCCGTCCGGCGCAGCCCGGTGAGCAGCCGGAACAGCTCGGACTGGCCGTCCCCGGCGGGTCCGAGGACCGCCACGACCTCTCCGGCCCTGACCGTCAGGTCGAACGCGTGCAGCCGTCCTCCGCGCAGCCCGGACAGCTCCAGTACCGGCTCGCCGGGAGTCCGGCTCGTGCCGCGGCGTTCGTGCACGGACCGGTCGCCGACCATGGAGCGGATCAGCGCGGGCATGTCGAGTTCCGCGGAGCGCGCCGTGGCTGCCACGCGGCCGTCTCGCATCACCGTGATGCGGTCGGCGAGGTCGAGCACCTCGTCGAGGTGGTGGGAGATGTAGACGATCGCCGTCCCCCGGTCGCGCAGCGTGCGCACCAGGCGGTGGATCCGCTGGGCGTCGCGGCCGCCCAGGGAGGCGGTCGGCTCGTCCAGGATCAGCACCCGGCCCCCGAGGTCGACCTCACGGGCGATCTCCACGAGGGTCTGCTCGGCGGGGCCGAGGGTCCCGGCGACCGCGTCCGGCGCGATGTCGATGCCGAGCCCGTCGAGGGCCCGCGTCGCCTCCTCGCGCGCCCGCCTCCACAGCACCCGTCCGGCGCGGGTGGGGAGCCTGCCCAGCAGGAGGTTCTCGGCCACCGTCAGGCCGTCCACCAGGGTGCGCCTCTGGTGGACGATGCTCACCCCCGCCGCGTGGGCGCGGCGCGGGGTGAGCGCGGCCTGCCGCTCCCCGTCGATGAGGATGTCCCCGCCGTCCGGGGTGAACGAGCCGCAGATCATCTCGACGAGCGTCGACTTGCCGGCCCCGTTCATCCCGACGACGGCGTGCACCTCGCCCGGCAGCAGCGTGAAGTCGACGCCTGCCAGCGCCTGCGCGCCGCCGAACGCCTTGCGCACGTCGCGCAGCTCCAGTACCGGCGCCACCTGGCGTTCCTCCGAGTCCAAAGCGTGCATGTCAGGCCCCGTCCGGAGCGGGCGGCGCGTACATGTCCTGGTGCGCCACGCCGAGGACGACCATGAGGTTGCGCAGCGCCACGGGGTTCATCCCGTGGTCGAGCAGCCATGCCGCGTCCTTGCGGGTGACCGCCAGCCGCTCCCGCGGGGTGAGCGGGTAGCCGGCCAGGACGGGTCCGGGCGCGGCGCGGAAGGCGTCGAGCAGTCCGGGGGCGTGCTCCAGTTCCCGTGCCAGGCGGTTGAGGCCGACGACGCTCATGGCGCCACCTCGAATCCGCTGATGCCGATGCCGACGGTCCAGGCGGGCATGGGCCGGTAGGCGTGGACGCGTGCCGGTCCGCCCGCCGCGCCCGCGGCGACCAGCCAGGTGCGGATCTCCAGTGCCCCGTTGCCCGCCTCGTCCAGGATGCGGGCGTCGTCCCAGGTCATGATCTCCGCGACCCGGCCCTCCCGCAGGAGGTCGAGGAGCCGGGTGTCGAACTCCTCGTTGATCTCGCCGAAGCGCGGCAGCCCCACCCAGTGGGACAGGCCGCCGGTGCCGATGACACCGATCCTGGCGTCTCCCGGCAGCGCGCGGACGGTGTCGCGCAGTGCGGCGCCGAGGGCGTGGCAGCGGTCCAGGGTCGGCAGCGGCGGGGTGTTGCAGTTGACGAACAGCGGGATGACCCCCGCCGCGGCGGCCGAGGGCAGTTTGGCCAGCGGGACCATGAAGCTGTGGTCCAGCGCCATGGTGTGGGAGCGCGCGAGCTCGAACCCGCGCTCGGTGAGCCCCTTGAGCAGCGCTTCGGCCAGTTCGGGGCGGCCGGGCACGGTTCCCCCGGGGTTGCCGAACTCCGCCCATCCGCGGTGTTCCTCGGCCATGCCGAGACAGAAGGCCGGGTAGTTCTCCAGCCCGAACGTCTCGTAGTGGTCGGTGGCCGCGACGACGACGGCGTCCAGGCGGGCGGCGGCGATCTCGGCGTCGAGCCGCCGCCAGGCGTCGTGCAGGACACCGGAGACCTCCGGGTCCGCCTGCGCGTTCTTGACGATCGCCCCCACGTGGGAGGTCGCCGCGGCCAAGGCGAGACGTCCCATCACTCCTCCCTTCCGGCCAGGAACCTGATGTCGTCGAGATGCGCGCCGCCCCTGCGGACGACGTCGGTGGCCTGGAGGCGCCCGCAGGAGGGACAGGCGTAGCGGCGCAGCTCCAGTTCCGCGTCCAGCCGGGTGGCGTGGCCGAACTCGTGCACGTCGAAGCCGGTCTCCAGCGCGGCGTACGCGCGCCACGGCTCATCCGCCGGGGACAGCACGCGACCGCAGGCGCATGCGACCCAGCGCCGTCCGTCGGCCTCGACGATCTCCAGGCCGTCGCCCATCGGATGGATCCTGGTCCGCGGTCCGGCGGGCGCGTCGGGCAGCTGCCGTTCGGCGGGCCAGGCGCGGCGCGCGGCACGCAG
>JAFACJ010000299.1 GCA_023425615.1 Actinomycetes bacterium | reverse complement strand
ACGCCTGGGAGGTGCAGGGCCGCGGCGAGCTGGCGCTGGCCATCCTGGTGGAGAACATGCGCCGCGAGGGCTACGAGCTGACCCTCGGCAAGCCCCGCGTGGTCACCAAGCAGGTCGACGGCAAGCTGCACGAGCCCGTCGAGCGCCTCACCGTCGACATCCCCGAGGAGTACCTCGGCTCGGTCACCCAGCTCCTGGCCGTCCGCAAGGGCCGGATGGAGCACATGACCAACCACGGCACCGGCTGGATCCGGATGGAGTTCCTGGTCCCCGCCCGCGGCCTCATCGGCTTCCGCACCGAGTTCCTCACCGAGACCCGCGGCACCGGCATCGCCCACCAGGTCTTCGAGAAGTACGAGCCGTGGTTCGGCGAGCTGCGCACCCGCCCGACCGGCTCCCTGGTCTCCGACCGCGCCGGCGTGGCCACGACCTACGCGATGTTCAACCTCCAGGAGCGCGGCACCCTGTTCGTCGACCCCGCGCAGGAGGTCTACGAAGGCATGATCATCGGTGAGAACTCCCGCGCCGACGACATGAGCGTGAACATCACCAAGGAGAAGCAGAAGACCAACATCCGCTCCTCCACGGCCGAGGAGTTCGACCGCCTCATCCCGCCGAAGAAGCTCTCCATGGAGGCGGCCCTGGAGTTCATCCGCGACGACGAGTGCGTCGAGATCACCCCGACCGCCGTCCGCCTCCGCAAGGTCATCCTCGACACCAAGGAGCGCGAACGCCAGGCCGCCCGCGCCAAGCGCGCCTGACATCACACGGGTCCGGGGGCATCCCCTCGGACGGAACGGACCCGGTCCCCTCGGGGACCGGGTTTTTCTGTGGGCTTTTGGCTACGCTGAGAGACGATATTCCCTACGATGACTGGAGCTGACAGTGAGGAGGAATGCACGGATGGTGGCCATCTCCTTTCCGCCGGAGATCTCGATCTCCCTGCCGGAAGAGGACACTCCGTACGGTATGTGGCTGCGTGGTGAGCTCGACGACTACCTGCATCTCCCCGAGGCTTTCTACTCAGAGATCATCGACGGGGAGATCGTGGTGTCGCGTGCACCGGCCTTCGGCCATGACCGGATCGTCCATGCGGTCATCTTCGCCTTCAACAAGGCGAGGGTGCTGGATGAGTCCTACCCTTGGCTCTGCTCGTCCGCGGGCCTGAATCTCGTGGGGGTCGAGGCGGGCTACATCCCCGATCTCATCGTCCTTGACGAGCAGGTCTCCCGGGAGGCGCTGCAGGGGGGCGGACGCCGGCTCGTCTCCGACCAGATCGAGATGGCGGTCGAGGTGACGTCGCCCTCGAACGCCGACACCGACCGACGGCCGGGGAAGAAGGGGAAGGACCGCGGCAAGTGGCGCGGCTACGCCCTCTCCGGCGTCCCCTACTACCTGCTGATCGACCGTGATCCCAAGGTCACCGCCGTCACCCTGTACTCGATTCCCGACGCCGCGACGGGTGCCTATCTCCAGGAGGAGACCTGGAAGTTCGGGGAATCGATTGAGCTTCCCGAGCACTTCGACGTGACGATCCCCACCGACGAATGGCTTCCCTGGGACCTCGCCTGAGGGGCTGACGCGCGACGGCCCGTCCCCGTGCGGGGGCGGGCCGTCGTGTTCGGTCTCGGCCTCAGCCGGTGGTGGTGCGGGAGAGGGTGGGCTTGCCGGTGGTGTCGATCTTGACGGACTTGGAGTAGGCGCGCAGGGTGTCGCCCTTGGGGGTGCCGTCGAAGACCACCTGGTAGCGGGCGTCGCACCAGGTGCCGGCCTTGATCTTGAAGTGGCCCTTGGCGTCGGTGGCGCCGGTGGCGGCCACCCGCCAGGTGCCGCCGCACAGGAAGATCACCGCGAGGCGCTGGCGGGCGTAGGGGAAGCGCGAGCGGTGCCGGGCGTCGGTGCGGTACAGGAACCCGGTGACGGTGATCTTCTTGCCGACCTTGAGGCGGCGCGGGGTGAAGGCGACCTTGGCGAACGAGGTCTTCCAGCGCCAGGCCTTGCGGACCTTGCTGACGGCCGCGGCGAAGTGGTCGTCACCGGAGAAGCGCAGCCGCCACCAGCCGGGGGAGTGGGTGAAGGGCCGGAACGCGAGCCTGCCACGGACGTCGGGACGGGCGTAGGTGACGGTCTTCCAGTTCTTCTTGCCGTCGGGCGAGTACTGCAGCGCGATGTCGAACCGCGACGGGTCCTCCAGGTCGGCGCCCAGCTCGAACCTGGCGGTGGCCTGGAGCCGCCGGGCCGGGGAGTAGTCGATCTTGAAGTCGTAGAACAGCGTCTTGGCCAGGACCCGCACGGAGACGGGGGCGCTGGTGACCTGCTGCCCGCCCAGGGTGAAACGGGCCTGGAAGACCGCGGACTCGCGCAGGACCGTCGTCACCGCGTAGGAGCCGTCGGTGCGGGTGACGTCCTTGAGCGGTGGCTCGCCGTCGGCGCTCAGATCGTCGATCTCGATCTCCTCCGCCGGGAGGGGGAGCACCTCGTCGTCCGCGGTCCTGCCGCGGAGCGTTCCGCTCAGCCGCACCCGCCCGCCGGAGGTCACCGACTTCTGGTCGGCGAACAGGGTGAGGGTGGCGGAGACGGGGGGAGCCGCCGCCTGGACGGGATGCGCGGGCAGCGCGCCGAACCCGCAGACCAGTGCCAGGAGAACAGGGAGGGAATGCCGCAAAATCATCTCGCCTTCGCCGTAATGGCGAGATCGTACAAGCCCGGTGTGACAGTCGGGCGTGCTCTCGGCGCATTCGGCGCGATATTCGGCGGACTCGGGGGCCGTCACGGGAGGACGGCCCCCGGCCGTCTCAGCTCATAAGGCAGGTACCCGTCACATCGGCGGCCACCCGGAGCGAGTCG
>JAFACJ010001166.1 GCA_023425615.1 Actinomycetes bacterium | reverse complement strand
GTCGAGCCGGACGCGCTCGTCGCACGCGCCCGCGAGCTGGCCGCCGCCGTCGCCGCGGCCGACCCGGAACTCGTCACGACCGTCCGGAGGCTCCAGGACGAGAACGCGGACCGGACGCTGACCGACGCGCTGGCCGCGGAAGAGGACGCACTCGAACGCTGGCGCGCGAGCCGATCCGGCCCATGGTCCATCTGAGACCCGGCCGAACGCATCATCCGGATCTTCAGAGGGGAAGCATGACATGACCGGCGACCGCAACGCCGACATCAGGGTACTCGTCACCGGTGCGACCGGCATGCAGGGCGGCGCGGTGGCCCGGGCCCTGCGGAACGCCGGCATGGACGTCGCCGCGCTGGTCCGCGCCCCTGAGGCCGCCCCGGCGCGGGCCCTGGCGGCGGAAGGCGTCACGCTGGCGGTCGGGGACATGGAGGACTCCGCTTCGCTCAAGGCCGCGTGCGCCGGCCGCGACGCCGTCTTCTCCATGCAGCCCGCGCCGTTCGCGGACCCGGACTCCGAGAGAAGGCAGGCCCGCGCCCTGATCGAGGCCGCACGGGAGACCGGCGTCGAGCACATGGTGCACACCTCGGTGTCGGGTACCGGCTGGCGGGAGCGGCATCCCGACGTCGACGCGGGCGTGACGCGCAACTACTGGGACAGCAAGGAGGACGTGGAGGCGATGGTCCGGAAGGCGCGTTTCGCCGCCTACACGATCTTCAAACCGGCGTTCTACATGGAGAACTTCGTGGCCCCCAAGGCGGGCTACATGTTCCCGCATCTGGCGGAGGGCGAGCTCCTCACCGCCGCCGGCCCGGACACCGTGCTGGCGCTGGTCGCCGCCTCCGATCTGGGCGCCGCGGTCACGGCGGCGCTCACCGACCGGCGACGGTTCGCCGGAGCCGAGATCGAGCTCGGCGGCGACGCGCTGACCTTCCCCGAGATCGCGGCGATCATCACACGGGTCACCGGCCGTCCCGTGACGGCGTCGTGCCTGCCGGTGCCGGAAGTCGACGCCCGGATGGGCCGCAGGTCCTGGTCGGCGACCCAGGCATGGCTCGGCCCCGTGGGGTATCCCGCCCGCCCGGAGCACGCCGCCGTCCACGGTCTCGGCCTGACGGCCTTCCGGGAGTGGGCGGACCTGCACCGAGACGGGTTGCGGGCGGCGGCCGGCGGCTCCTGACCGCCGGCGCGAGATCGTCCGGGCCGCGGTCGGCACGCACGCCCCCGCGGACCGGACGCCTAACGCAGGGCGTCCCCCCATTGCGACCTGGAGCGCAGAGCGGCCTTGTCGACCTTGCCCGCGGGGTTGCGCGGCAGGGGCTCGTCCTGGACCACCACGTACTGCGGGACCTTGAAGTCGGCGAGCCGCTCGCGGGCGAAGCGGACCAGTTCCCCGGGCTCCACCGTCTCCCCGGGCCGGGGCACGACGACGGCGCCGACCTTCTGGCCCATCATGGCGTCGGGCACCCCGACGACCGCCGCCTCCGCCACCGGCGGGTGGGCGGCCAGCACCCGTTCGACCTCGACGCTGTAGACGTTCTCCCCGCCGCGGTTGATGAGGTCGGTGCGGCGGTCGAGGATCCGCACCCGTCCCGCACCGTCCACGCTCACCAGGTCGCCGGTGTGCAGCCAGCCGTCCCGCAGGGCCTCGGCCGTCGCGTCCGGCCTCCTCCAGTAGCCGCTCATGACCTGGGGGCCGCGGACGAGCAGCTGGCCCACCCCCTGCTCCGCCTCCGGGCCGAGCAGCGCCAGCTCGGTGGCGGCGACGGCGGTGCCGACCGAGTCGGCGTGGTCGACGGCGTCCTCATGCGGGAGGCCGGTGACGCACGGGGCCTCGGTCAGCCCGCATCCCGAGACCATGCGCGCGACGGGGAAGGCCTGGAGCAGCTCCCTCACCTGGGTGGGCGGGGTGGGCGCGGCCCCGTAGCTGAGCAGGCGGATCCGCGAGACGTCCAGGTCGCCGAAGCCCGGGTGGCGCAGCGCCTGCCAGTACATCGCCGGGACGCCGTTCAGCACGTCGATCCGCTCGTCCCTGATCGCGGCCAGCCAGGCGCCCACCTCGAAGGCGGGCATGATGACGGCGGCACCGCCCGCCGCGAGCGCGGGGATCAGCTGCATACCGCAGGCCAGGATGTGGAACAGGGGCGCGGCGACGAGGCAGCGTATGGGCTCCTCCCGGCCGAGCCCGAGGGAGAGCCTGCACTGCTCGGCGGCCGAGAGCAGCGCGCGGTGGGACAGTACGGCGCCCTTCGGACGTCCGGTCGTCCCGCTGGTGTAGAAGATGGCCGCCGGCTCCTCGGAGGAGGGCTCGGGCGCCTTCGGAGGGGGCCCGTCGGGCAGGGCGGCCGGATCGGCCAGGACGAGGACGGCCCCGCTGTCCCGCACGACGAACTCGGCCTCCTCGGGGGCGAGACGGGTGTTGACCGGCACCGGCACGGCCCCCGCCAGCACCGAGCCGAGGAAGGCCAGGCACCAGGCCGCCCCGTTCGGCAGCCGTATCGCGACGCGGTCGCCCGGATCCACCCCCTGGGCGGCCAGACCGCCCGCGACGCGCAGCGCCGCCTCCCACAGCCCGGCGTAGTCCAAGCGCCGGCCGGTGCCCAGGTCCACGATCGCCTCGGCCCCGGGAACCCGCTCGGCCGTGGCCCTGACCAGGGCGGCCAGATGCGGGGCGAGCCCGGTGAAGCGCAGCCCGTCCGGGGTCCGCGCCACTCCCGCGCCCTCGTGCCCTCCCGGACGCCCGATCGTGACGATCAACCGCCGTTCTGTCTCGCTCGCCATCTCCGCCTCCCTGCCGCCGCTCCACCGTGAGCGGTCGAGCCGATCCCGATATAGTAAGATAATTAAGCTCTTAGGAAAAGAGAGGGCATCGACCGGCGCGAGGCGGATCTTCGCTGCATGTGGAGGCAAGATGAACGAGGCCGACTTCACCATGGTGCTGTCCGAGGCACGGAGATTCGTCCGTGACCGCGTGGTGCCGCTCGAGGCCCAGATCGACGAGAAGGACGAGATCCCCGCGGAGATCCGCGAGGCCGCCCGGCAGATGGGCCTGTTCGGGTTCGCCCTCCCGGAGGAGTACGGCGGGCTCGGGCTGTCCATGCAGGAGGAGGTCCGGCTGATGTTCGAGCTGGGCTACACCACCCCCTCGCTGCGCTCGATGTTCGGTACCAACAACGGCATCGCCGGGCACGTGCTCATGGTGGGCGGCACCGAGGACCAGAAGGCCCAGTGGCTGCCGAGGATCGCCTCCGGCGAGGTCACCGCCTCGTTCGCGCTGACCGAGGCCGAGGCCGGGTCCGACCCCTCGACGCTGACCACCCGCGCCCGCCGCGAGGGGGACGAGTGGGTGATCGACGGATCCAAGCGCTACATCACCAACGCCCCCCTGGCCGACGTGTTCATGGTCTTCGCCCGCACCGACCCGGACGCCCCGCGCACCCGCGGCATCTCCACCTTCCTCGTCCCCGCCGACACGCCGGGCCTGACGGTCGCCCCGAAGGACCCCAAGATGGGGCAGTTCGGGGCCTGGACCGCCGACGTCCACTTCGACGGCGTCCGCGTCCCGGCGTCCGCGCTGGTAGGCGGCGAGGCCGGCCTGAACCGCGGTTTCCCCACCGCGATGGGCTGCCTCGCCCACGGCCGGGTGCACATCTCCGCGCTCTGCGTCGGCATGGCCGAGCGCCTGGTGGACGAGTCGGTGGAGTACGCCCGCACCCGCCACCAGTCCGGACGGCCCATCGGCTCCTTCCAGCTCATCCAGGGGCTGATCGCCGACTCCATGACGGACTACTACACGGGCCGGGCGACCGTCCTGGAGGCCGCCCGCGCCTTCGACAGCGGCGAGGACACCAAGGTCGGGCCGTCCTGCGCCAAGTACTTCGCCAGCGAGATGGTCTGGCGCGTGGCGGACCGGGCCGTGCAGATCCACGGCGGCGCCGGCTACATGCGGGGCGTGCCGGTCGAGCGCTTCTACCGCGACGCCCGCCTGTTCCGCATCTACGAGGGCACCAGCCAGATCCAGCAGGTCATCATCGCCAAGGCACTCCTGGGAGACGCCGCCAGGTGAGGCCCTCCGGATTCGGCGCCGCGGGCGGCGCCGGCTCGCGGCTACCCGGGCCCGGACGACCGGCCCAGGTAGCTC
>JAFACJ010000324.1 GCA_023425615.1 Actinomycetes bacterium | reverse complement strand
AAGACGAAAAGGAAGGTGCGAAAACCGCGAAGGGGCATGCGCCGAAATCGGCACATGCGTGAGCACTTTCCGTCAGGGCGGGCCGGACCTCAAGGTCACTAAAAGTGGCCACAAGTGAATTGCTGTGACCTGCACCACGTCACCATTGCCGCGGCGAGTCGTCGATCATGGCGAAGATCACCAAACACGTGAGTCCCCCATGTCCGACAAGCCGCAGCGCCAAATCCGCACACAAGATCGAATTCTCGCGTAACGGTCAGTGCCCATTGAGTGAGGATCACGGATTCGTAACGTTGACGGGATAGACGGAAGGCCCTGGTGTCGTGCGATCGTGTGCCCGCGTGTCCGCCCCTCGGCCATCCGGAAGGGGCTGTTCTCCGCGCTTTCCTGTCCGCCCGGCCCCACGGGAGTAGACCGCCGTGACCGCGCCTCGCCTGCTCAGCCCGTTCGTGCGTACGCGCATCCGGCTGATGTGCACCATGGGCCTCCTGCTGGCCGTCCTCATCGCAGCGCTGCTCCCGTGGTTGCCGGGGCTCGACCAACCGGGAACTCGGCCGGAGACGGCCACCGAGGCCGCCCCGGCGTCGATCCCTCCCCGCGACGAGGCGACCGCGATGTCCGAGGCGCTCCACTCCGGCCAGGAAGTCCTCGTGGAGACGGCGACCACGGCCACCTCACTAACCTGGGCGTTGCCGAGCGGGGAGTGGCGAACCACCACCCATGCCACTCCCCAGCGGGCCAAGGACGCCACGGGACGGTGGGCACCGATCGACACCACGCTCACCCGCGCCGATAAGGCTCCCGACGGCCTCGGCATCCGCCCGGTCAACGCCCCCGCACCCCTACGTTTCTTCGGCGGCAACCCGACGCAGCCCGACGCGGCCCCGACGGCGGCCCTGTCCGGGCAGTCCATGCGCCTGGTCGCGAACACCCGCACGGAACCGGCCGACACCCCGCTGGCCGAAGTGGAGATCGACGGCCACACCGTCACCTACCTGTGGCCCGGCCCGCTGCCGGAGCCGGTCCTCGACGGCCCGCGCGCCCTCTACCCCGAGGTCCGGCCCGGCGTCGACCTGCTCCTCGTCGCCCGGGAGGAGGGCGGCTTCGGGCAGTTGCTGATCGTCAAGAGCCGCGCTGCGGCCACGATCGACGCCGTCCGCTCCCCGACGTACGGTCTGATCTCCCCGACGGCGGTCTTCCGCCACGACGAGTCCACCGGCGGCATCCAGATCTTCGACGGCGCCAGCGGGCTGGAGATCAGCTCGATGCCCACCCCGTTCGCCTGGGACTCCTCGGGTCAGGAGCCGGCGTCTCCCCAGCCCGCCCGCCGCACAGCGGTGGCGACCAGCGCCGACGTGCTGAACCTCTCCGGTCTCAGCGGCGTCGAGCCCGGCGCACGCCACGCACCGATGCCCATTCGCCTCGACGGCGACGGCTCCGGGGACGTACGCCTGCACCTGGACGCTGCCGCCACCGGCCTGCTCACCGACGAGAACGCGCTGTTCCCCCTCTTCCTCGACCCGACGATGAACAGCGGCACGCAGGCCTGGGCCACCGTCTACAAGCAACACCCGAGCACCAACACCTGGAACGGCACCAACTTCAACTCCGGTAGTACTGACGCCCGAGTGGGCCACGAGCAGAACACGCCGCTGACCGCTCGCTCCTTCTGGCGGATGGGATTCCTCAGCAGTATGAAAGGCGCGGCGGTCAGCTCGGCAAAGTTCAAGGTGCTCAACAACCACTCCTGGAACTGCACGGCCCGCCAGATGGAGCTGTGGCGGACCGGCTCCATCTCCTCCGGCACCACCTGGAACAAGCAGCCGACCTGGGCCGAGGTGCAGCAGAAGCTCTCCTTCGCCTACGGCTACGGCAGCAGTTGCGCCGACGACTACGTCAGCTTCGACGTGAAGAAGGCCGCGCAGGACGGCGCCGACAGCGGCTGGTCGAACGTCACCCTCGGCATGCGCGCGACCAGCGAATCCGACACGCTGACGTGGCGCAGGTTCAAGGTCAGCACGGCGGAGCTGACGGTCGTCTACAACACGCCGCCCAAGGAGCCGACAAACGGCAAGAGCACGCCAGGCGGCAACTGCGTGCCTGGCCCCGGCGGCGGCGTCACGGTCGCGAGGACCAACATCGAGCTGTACGCGAAGGCCACCGACCCTGACAAGAACTTGAAGTCGCTGCGATTCCGCTTCTGGAAGAGCGGCTCGACGGTGCCGTCGGGCACCGTGGTCACCGCCACCGACTCTGGCGAGGCCAGACTGCTCATCCCGTCCACCAGCCTGGAGGACAAGGCCACCTACTCGTGGGACGTACGTGCCGAGGACACGGCGGGCGCCACCTCGACGTACTTCCCGCCCGGCACGGAACCCTGCCGGCTCACGATCGACGCCTCGGCGCCCCCCGCCCCGACCGTGTCCAGCGACGTGTTCCTGGAGGCCACCCCGGACGGCGCAACCTGGTCGACGGTGAGCTTCGGGCAGATGGGCTCGATCACCTTCAGCGCCGCCGGCGCGACCAGCTTCACCTACTCCTTCGAGGCTGTCGGCACCACGCCGGTGACTGCCATCAACGGCAAGGCCACCGTGAACGATCTGAAACCACGTCACGCCGGCCCCAACACCCTGCAGGTGTACGCCTACGACGCCGTCGGCAACCGCAGCGTCCGTACCGACTACACCTTCTTCGTGCCGCCGGGCGAGTCAGCCGACGGGCCCGCCGACACGACCGGCGACTCGATCCCCGACATGCTCATCATCAACGGCGGCGGCGAGCTGCGCACCTACGTGGGCGACGCGGGCGGTGAGCTGTACGCCCACCTCGCCGCCTCCTACAACGAAAAGGGTGAGCAGCACCCGCCGGGGCACTGGTACGACCCAGCCACCGGCAAGGCTGCCCTGATCACCAAGCATTCCGACACCTACCCGGGCGACGGCATCACCGATCTGTTCGCCCGCACCCCGGACGGCGGCTTCTGGCTCTACCCCGGTGACGGTTACGGCAGCTTCAACGTCGACAAGCGGCTCCGCATCCTCCTGCCGCCCAACGCACCGAACCCGGCGACCTGGACGCAGATCAAGGCACTCGGCGACATCACCGGCGACAAGCGCCCCGATCTGGCCCTGCGCTCCGGAACCCAATTCTGGGTGCTGTCCGGGTACACCGGGGGTGCCTTCCAGGAGGCGACGCTGATGGAAGGCACCGCCTGGGCCCGCCGGGAGATCCTCAACATCACCGACTTCGACCGGGACGGTACGCCGGACCTGCTCTGGCGCAACATGGACGCTGGCACCCTGTATGTCCGCCACGGAAAGCCGGGTCCGGTCAGCGGCAGCGTGAACCTGGACTCGCTCAAGCAGGCGGTCAACTCCCGTGACGGCGATGTCCGGATCGGCACGGGTTGGACGGAGGCCGCCTACAACGCGGTCATCGGCATCCCGGATGTCAGCGGCGACGGGATACCCGACCTCTGGACCCGTTCCGGAACGGACGGCAAGATCCGGCTCCACCGGCCCTCACTTACCAACATCGATGCCTCGGTGCAGGTCGTCCTGTCGCCCGATTACACATCATTCAGAGCCTTCGGCTGAGTCCGCGCCGCCTGACGGTGGGCCCGAGGAACCATGTGCTCGGGCCCACCGCGTCGATCCGGACTCGGGCGAAGCCCTCCTCGCCGGTGATCATCGATCCGCGCTTCGCCGTAGCGCCTCTCGGGAGAGGAAGTCGGCTCGCCGGATCACTTCCGGGAGCCGGTAGCGCGGGCTCAGGTCGAGGGTCAGGGACGCCGCCTGGTCGAGGCTGGTGCGGTGGCCCACCGACACGAACACCGGCTTGACGTCGTCCTGCGTCCGCAGCACCTGGCCCAG
>JAFACJ010001163.1 GCA_023425615.1 Actinomycetes bacterium | reverse complement strand
GGTCAGCCGAGGTCGAGGTCGCCGAAGTACTGGGCGAGCCAGCCCTCCTCGTAGATCGAGTCGAGGTAGCGCTCACCGAGGTCGGGGGCGATCGCGACGGCGACCGGCTCCTCGCCGGGGTACTTCTCGTTCAGCCAGCGCCGGGCGCCGCTGATCACGGTCCCGGTGGAGCCGCCGAACAGGAAGCCGCGCGCCGCCAGCCGGTGGCAGACCTGGATGGTGTCGGGCTCGGCGACGTGCACCACGTCGTCGATGTAGGACTCGTCGACCAGCGCGGGCCGGGTGCTGGTGCCCAGGCCCGGCACCATGCGGCGCTCGGGGACGCCGCCGAAGGTGACCGAGCCGACCGCGTCGACCGCCACGATCGTGACGGGTCTGGCGTGCTCCTTGAAATACCTGGCGCAGCCCATGAGGGTGCCGGTGGTCCCGGCTCCGACGAACAGGACGTCGAGTTCGGGAAAGGCCAGGTCGATGGCGGGAGCGGTGTGCCGGTAGTGCGCCCGCCAGTTGTTGGGATTGGCGTACTGGTTCAGCCAGACGTGCTCGTCGCCGGCGGCGCACAGTTCCCGTACGTAACGGATACGGCTTTCCAGATAACCACCATTTGTATCTTTTTGTGTGATGACCCTGACCTCGGCGCCCAGCGACCGCATGACCCGCTGGGAGGCGGTGTTGCAGCGCGGGTCGGTGACGCACACGAACCGGTAGCCCTTGCTGGCGCAGATCGTGGCCAGCGCGATGCCGAGGTTGCCCGATGAGGACTCCACCAGCACGGAGTCGGCGTGGATCACCCCGCTGCGCTCGGCCGCGGCGATCATCTCGGCCGCGGCCTTGAGCTTCACCGAGCCGGCGAAGTTGAACCCCTCGCACTTCAAGTACAGCGGGGAATCAAGTACGGAACGCAAATCGACGTACAGATCCTCGACATTGAACTCTTGTGGAGAGCTGATAATAGGCACGTTGCCCGACACCCTCTGTACGACAACAAACCGACTGGTAATCAAATGGTCGGAGAATCTGAAACCCGCTGTCGGAGCCGGAAGATGAAGCCACTTTATCGGAACCTTGACCGCGCGCTTTCAGCCTGAAATTCTCCGATAATTCACACCCCGTTGGCTGAAAACTCCGGGCCGCCCGGAACCTTCTTCGGCCCTCCGAAACTCCCGTGGCGTGCTCCCTCTTCCCGGGTGATGACGTGACCCCTATCACCGTAGCGCTGATTACCGTACAGTAGGGCATCTTGCCCTGCAAGCCCCGTCTATCATCTAAAGCACGTAAAACGGCTTATCGCCGAGGACGCTAGGAGCGGATTCGTGACGATCTTGGAAGGACTGCTCGAGCAAACCGCTCTGCCGGAGTTGAACATCTCCGCCGGGGAGATCGAGCGCGCGCGGAAGTTCGCCATGAGCCGCACGCACGAGGTCGACTTGGCAGATGCGGTGGTCACCAGGGTGGAGCGGATCGCCGCGGCCGGTGACCGCCCCGCGGTGCGGGACGAGGTGCGCGCCCTCGGCTACGGCGAGCTGGCCGAGGAGGCCCGCAGGATCGCCGCTCTCCTGGAGCGCGAGGGCGTCGGTCCAGGCCAGATCGTCGCCGTCGGAGGTGTACGGAGCGTCACCGTCATCGCCGCCTTCCTGGCGCTGGAACTGCTCGGCGCCGTCTACGTCCCCGCGGACGCCGGCTGGCCCGCCCGCCGTGTCGCCGACGTGCTGGAACAGGCCGGTGCGGTGCTGCTGTTCAACACCGACCGCGGCGAGGTCAACCCGGCACTGGCCGAGGGCGCGGCCGAGGCCGGCGTGCGGATCGTGCGGGCGCACGAGGCGGCGGACTGCTCCCCCTGGACCGGCGCGGCCCGGCTCGACACCCTCGACCAGCCCCGCTACATGCTGTTCACCTCCGGTTCCACCGGTAAGCCCAAGGGCGCGGTGGTCGAGCACCAGGGCATGGTGAACCACCTCTACGCCAAGATCGTCGACCTGGGGATGACGGACCGGGACGTGGTCGCCCAGACCGCTCCGCTGGGCTTCGACATCTCCATCTGGCAGATGCTCTGCCCGCTGCTGAACGGCGGCCAGGTGCACGTCATCAGCGACGAGGTCTCCTATGACTCGGTCGCCTTCGCCGACGCGGTCGACACCCAGCGCATCACCATCGTGGAGCTGGTCCCGACCATGGTCAGGCTGCTGCTGGACGATCTCGCCGCGCACGGCGGAGCCCGGCTGGCGGGACTGCGCTGGATGCTGGCCACCGGCGAGGAGCTGCCCACCGAGGTGGCGCGCCGCTGGCTGCTGGAGATGCCGCAGGCCGGCCTGGTGAACGCCTACGGGCCGACCGAGTGCTCCGACGACGTCACCCACCACATCGTCACGCTCGGTGACCTGGAACTGCTGCGCCTCCCGATTGGCACTCCGGTGATAAACACCGATCTGTACGTCCTGCGCCGTGAGGACGACGGCCACTGGTACGCGTGCGAGCCGGGGGAGACCGGTGAGCTGTTCGTGGGCGGCCACGGCGTGGGCCGCGGCTATCTGGGCAACCACGAGCGCACCCGCGAGGCGTTCTTCCGCTCGCCCTTCGGACCCTCGCTGACCAGCCGTCTCTACCGGACGGGCGACGCGGTGAAGGTGCTGCCCCAGGGGGCCCTGCAGTACCTGGGCCGGGTCGACCGGCAGGTGAAGATCGCGGGCGTCCGGATGGAGCTGGGCGAGATCGAGGCGGTGCTGCAGCGTCACCCCAGCGTGGGGGCGGTCGCGGTGGTCGTGCACGACTTCGCCTCGGACCGGTGACGACCCGGACCTCGGGGGCCCGGGGGTCGCCCCCCGGAACGGGACGGTCACGCTTCCCGTTTCTTGTCACCTCTGTGAGCAATCTCGCCGGTTAAGTTCCACTTATGGGAGGATTGCGAAGCATCAACCATGCTGGTTGACTGTGGGGCCGCTACTGATAAGTAGTGGATCGGGGGGCTTCACGGGCGCGGGGCGATGGCCGTTCACGGGCAATGGAGGCGATCGTGCTGGACTTTGTGACCGCAGTGGGAAAGGGGCCGGGCATCCGCTTTCTTGATTGGTAACCCGTCGCGCACAGCTAAAATCACCCCGCCATCGCGAAAGCCATTCTTCATGTCGTCTTCAGAGCTTCTTCCGTTGTCGGCCGCGCAGCAGTCGGTTTGGTATGCCCAACAGCTGAACCCGGAAATTCCCATCTGTATCGCGCAGTACATCGAGATGGCAGGGCCCTTCGATCCGGAGCTGTTCGAGAAGACGGTCAGGATCGGCGCCCACGAGGGCGAGGCATTGTGGTTCCGGCTGGTGGAGAAAGACGGAATCCCCTACCAGACGATCGACCACGCGCCGCCGGCGTCGCTGCCGTTCATCGATTTCAGCGGCGAGGATGACCCGCGCGCCGCGGCGACCGCCTGGATCGAGGCCGAGGCGCACAGCCCCATCGACCTCATGGGCGGCGAGTTGTACGTCAGCCGGGTGCTGCGGCTGGCGCCCGACCTGCACTGGTGGTTCATGCGCGGCCACCACATCATGATCGACGGCTACGCCGGCGCGTTCCTCAACCGGCGGGGTTCTGAGGTCTACGCGGCGCTGGCGCGGGGCGAGGAGTACGTGCCGCAGCGGCACGGCGACTACCGCGCCCTGCTGGAGGAGGAGGCCGCCTACCGCGAGTCCGAGCGGTTCGCCGAGGACCGCGCCTACTGGACCGAGCGGTTCGCCGACCGGCCCGACGTCGTCTCCCTCACCGACCGGACCGCCGCCCCCACCGACCGCTATCTGCGCCGCACCGTCATGCTCGGCCTGGAGGAGACGCGCAGGCTCGCCTCGGGCGCCCGCAGGCTGCGCACCGCCACCCCGGGCCTGGCCATCGCCGCCTCCGCCGCGCTGGTCGCCAAGACCACCGGCGTGGAGGACGTCATCCTCGGTGTCGCGGTCACCGGGCGGGTCACCCAGCTGGCCAGGGAGACGCCCACCCACATGTCCTCCATCCTGCCGCTGCGGGTGGAGGTGCGCCCGGAGATGACGGTCGAGGAGCTGACCCGGCGGGCGGCGCGCGCCACCGCCCGGCTGCTGCGCCACCAGCGCTACCGGCGCGAGGACCTGATCCGCGACCTCAAGCTGGTCGGCAGGCGCATCCACGGCCCGGTCATCAACATCATGGCCTACGACTACACCGCCGACTGGGGCGGGTTGAAGGCCACCCAGCACCCGCTGAGCAACGGCCCGATCGAGGACCTGGCGATCGCCATCTTCGACGCCGCCGACGGGCGCGGCGCGCGCATCGACTTCGACGCCCACCCCGAGCTGTACACCGAGGCGGAGGTCGAGGCCCACCAGGGGCGCTACCTGCGGCTGCTCAAGGCGATGGCCGAGGTCGACCCCGCCACCCGGCTGTGCGACCTGGACCTGCTGGACGACGCCGAGCGCGACCTGCTCCTGCGGTCCTGGAACGACACCGCGCTCGAGGTCGCCGAAAGCACCGTCCCCGAGCTGTTCCGCGCCCAGGCGCGGCGCACCCCCGACGCCGTCGCCGTCTGCGACGCCGAGGACTCCTGGACCTACCGCGAGCTCGACGAGCGCTCCGACCGGCTGGCCGGCCTGCTGGCCCGGCACGGCGTGCGGCGCGGCGGCGTGGTCGGGATCTCCCTGCCGCGCGGCGTCCACCTGGCCGCGGCGGCCCTGGCC
>JAFACJ010000166.1 GCA_023425615.1 Actinomycetes bacterium | reverse complement strand
CTCCCCGTCCACGACGCACCCCGTCTACCCGCCCCTGCCGCCCTCGCCGCCGATCCGCCCCCGGCCCGCGGCCCAGGCGCGCTTCCCCTCCCTCCCGTCCGCGCCCCTGCCCGAGGCCCTCGAACTCACCCGCGCGCTGCGCCTCTTCCGCCAGGTGGTGCACCCCGGGGCGCCCGAGCCTGACATCGAGGCCAGCGTGCAGGCGACGGCCGAGGCGGGACATGTCGTCGTGGTGGAGAGCAGGCCCGAGGTCCGCGCCCTCGACGCGGTGCTGATCGTGGAGGAGAGCCCGTCCCTGCGGGTCTGGGACCGGGCGTTCGAGCAGTTCACCCAGCTCCTCGCCCAGAGCGGATCCTTCCGCACGGTGACGCGTATGGGCATGGAGGTGGCGGAGTCCGGCGTCTTCCTGCGCGACGCGGGCGCCGTCCGCCATCGCCCGTCCCGTATCGTCGACCCCTCCGGCCGGCGGCTGGTCCTCGTCGCCGCCGACGGCGTCTCCGACGGCTGGTACGCCCAGCCCGTCTGGGACGCCCTGCGGGACTGGGCCGCCGCGATGCCGACCGCGCTCATCCAGACGCTGCCGCGCGGCCACTGGCCGCACACCGCCCTCGGCGTCCCCGGCGTCCTGGCCCAGGCCGCGGGACGGTCGAGCGCCAACACCCGCTACACCCGCACCCGGCTGCCCGGACGCCCGCCGCCCGGCGACGGCACGCCGATCCCCCTGCTCCAGCTCACCCCCGGACGGCTGGCGACCTGGGCCGAAGCGGCGGTCACCGGCAGGGTCGGTGCCGAGGCCGTCCTCGCGCGGCGCCCCGCCGCCGGGCCGCCCTCGCACACCAACGCACGGCTCGGCGAGGCCGAACTCGTCAGCTCCTTCCTCGCCCGCGCCTCGTCCGAGGCCGTCGACCTGGCGCGGGCCCTGGCGTTCGCCTCGACCTTCACCCTCCCCCTGGTCGAGGTGCTCCAGCACCTGCTGGACTGCGGCGGAGGTCTGGCCGCGCGCTCGGAGGTCTTCGTCAGCGGGCTGGTCGAGCGCTTCGACCACGGCTACCGCTTCCGGCCCGGCGCCGCCGCGCGGCTGCGCCGCGGCGTGCCGACCGCCGAACGCTGGAAGGTCTTCAACCTGCTCAGCGACTATCTGAACGCCCAGACGGGCCCGGGCGGGAACATCATGGTCCGCATCGCCCACCCGGACGGCGACCAGGCGTTCGGGGCGCGGGAACGCCCCATCGCCCTGCTCGCCCGCGACCTCGCGGTCAGCCTTGGCCTTCCGTCCGAACCGCCGCCACCGCTCGACCCCGAGCCCGAGTCCTGGCCCGACTTCGCGCGGGACGGAGGCGACGACGAGGACGAGGAGGGAGGAGAGGAGTTCCTGCCGCAGGAGCTGTGGCAGCAGCCCTTCCCCGTCCTCACCCCCGCCGCTCCCGCCAGGCCCCGCGAGGAGACCCTCCGCCTCGCGCTCCCCGACGTCCTCCGCGACACGATCGCCGCCCTCAACGAGGGCAGGCTCAACGTGGTCGAAGTGCACCGCCGCGGCCTCGACGTCTTCGGCATCAGCCGCAACCCGATCGGAGAGCCGCGAGGCCGGCAACGGCACCACCCCGCCGAGGCGTTGTCCGAGGCCGGGATCCCCTCCCCCCACCGGCTGAAGACCGCAGCCCGCTTCGGCCCCCGCGGAACGCACCTCCTGGTCCGCACCGACACGGGAACCCCCTGGGCGGAGCAGGCATGGCGCAGCCTGCGCGAGACCGCCCTGCGGGCGGAGCTGGAGGCGGACGCCGAGGTCGCGGTCCTGGAGGCGCCGAAGGCGTCGGTGCGCGACCTGCTCCGCGACGCCGTCGCCGACGATCCGCTCACCCAGCAGTACGGGCTCGTCCTGCTGGCCCACGACCTGGAGACCTGGCGGCTGCGCCCCACGGCCCACCCGCTCTTCGACCTCGGGGCGCGCCGTGGCGAGCACTCGGAGGTCGAGCTCAGGTGCGAGCCGAGCGACGAGCGGGGGACCGCGCTCGTCGTCACCGCCAGGGGAAAGGACCGGAGGCCGCGGGTCGTCTCGGTGCAGTCGGTGAAGGCTCCGCCGGGCCTCTACCGGGTGACCGCCACCCTGCGGCGGCCCGGAGTCGTCACCTTCACCGGCGCGCCGGGGCTCACCGGCGGCCTCGTCCCCGACCCGCGGGCCTGGACGGAGCTGCGCGACCGCGTCCCCCGGCGGCTCTTCCCCACGCCCAGATCGGCGCACGTCGTCTTCGGGGTGGAGCGCAGCGGCGACCCCGAGCAGGTGACCGAACGGCTCAGCCGGGTGCGGCAGTTCGTCAGCCTGGCGTCCGAGGAGCTGAGCGGACGCCTCCGGGTCTCCCTCCTGTCCTACGGGCCGCACTCCTTCGACTACCAGCACCGTGAAGAGCGCCCCCTGCGCGTCGAGACCTGGGCCGCCGCTCCCGGCGAGGTCCTCGGCGTGCTGGACGTGATGCTCGCGCGGGAACCCGACCCGCTCGGCTACCCCCATGCCGCGATGGTCGAGGACATGCTCGCCGAGGTGGAGGAGCGGCTGCCCGCCTCGGCCGCCGACCGGACCGTCGTGGTGACCGTCGGCGGCCGTCCCCCGCACCCGCCCAAGGCCACCAGCCTCGAACCCCTCCCCTGCCAGGCCGGGCCCGCGCGAAGGGACTGGAGGAGGACCCTCTCCCGGCTGCGCGCCCGCAGCGGGATCCGGCTGGGCGCCATCTGCGACCTGCCCGAGCACCGGGCCCACCAGGCCTGGCGGTCGCTGGGGCGCGACGCCCTCGTCCAGCTCGACTCCACCGACATCCGCTGGTTCGCCGCCGAACTCGACCTCGTACCCGACGAGAACCAGACCGTGCCGCTGCCCCTGGCCGTCTCCTCCCTCGGCCGCCGCTAGCCGAAGACGAGGATCAGGACGAGGATCCCGGCCACCAGCCAGCCCGAGAGCAGGAGGACGACGAAGGCGGCGCCGCCTCCCGTCTCCATGTCGTCCGGCTCTCCGAGGTCGGGGACCTCGGGGGCGGGGGCGGGGGCGGTGAGCCTGGCCAGCAGGAGCCGGACCGCGTCACCCGGCGGGAGCTGCCTTTCGATCACCTTGGCCAGGAAGAGGCGGGAGGCGAAGGCGAGGTCGTTACCCGAAGAGCCGGCCAGCGCCGCGGCCAGCAGCGAGGAGGACGGCTTCTCCGCGCCGTCGGTGAGGACCGCCTCCAGCTCCGACGGGCCGAGCCCGCTGCCGTAGGCCATCCGGAGGAGATCGGCGAAGACCCGGTACTGGCTCTGGGGATCGTCGGGGAAGTGGATGAGGACGGGGCCGATGAGATGCCCGTGGCGGCGCAGTGCCTCGGCCAGCCGGGTGCCGCTCCGGTCCCCGGGGCGGGGTCCGGCGGCGACGCGTCTCCTGAGGGACGCGATCGCGGCCAGGAACAGGTCCTTGCCGGTCTCCTCGGCCGCGGCCAGCTCCACCACGTCGTGGACCGGCATCTGCGCCAGCGCCGCGCCGAGTTCCTCGGAGGTGAGGCCGTCGTCCAGCCGGAACGTGTATCCCCTGGTCCGGGAGAACTTCGTCATCACCGGGACGAGGGAGCCGTGCAGCCGTCCCCCGGCGAGGTCGCGGATCTCCTCGACCGCCGTCTCGGTGAGACGCGCGCCGAACGCCAGGGCGAGCAGGACCTCATAGAACTCGGCCCGCACCCGTTCACTGACGCCCCATACCTCTCCCAGGAGGTTCGCGTCCTTCATGAACCGGCGGTAGCCGTCGCGCTGCCGGTCGGTGTGCGGTACCTCGACGAAGGACTTCAGTTCCGTCACCTGCTCGGAGAGCTTTTCGCCGTCCCTCTGCTCCAGCGCCTCCACGCACCGCTCCAGGAGGCCGCGGACGAAGTTCTCCGTCGTGCTGGTGGGAGCCCCGACCGGGGCCCTGGCCGTGCCGTCCAGCGCGGCCAGGGCCGCCTCCGCCTGGCTGAAGTCCAGCGGCTCCGTGGCTGCGGCCAGGGTGGCCACCAGCGCGCCACGGCGCTCGTAGGAGGCCAGCAGCTCCAGGTACTTGCGCGCCGTCTCCGCCTCGTAGGGGATCAGCGCGAGACGTTCCCAGATCACGTTCCAGGCGGCGTCCTGCTCCGCCTGCCCGAAGGAGAGCCGGATCCGGTGCCTGGCGGTGCTGCTCGTCCAGGTGGCCGCCGACAGCCTGGCCCGCATCCCGTAGGGCAGCAGCGCCGCCACGTCGTCCAGGTACCGCAGGCGCAGTCGCAGGGGAAGGTCGTCGCCGCCCAGGACGCACACCGCCCGGCCCGCCAGCAGCAGAGCCGCCGTGCTCATCGCCTCCTCGGTGAGGCGGTCCGCGACCGGCCCGGGGTCCAGGACGGGAAGCTCCACCTCGATGGGCCCCCCGCCATAGGGCAGGATCAGGCCGAAGAACGCCTCGTACAGGTCACCGTAGGAGACCGGGCCCCGGGCGAGGTCGGCGTAGCGCACGGCGAACATCCGCGCGTCGACACCCACCCTCCCGACGCTGTCCGGACGGTCGGACTCCTCGTGGATGACCAGGACCACCCTGGCCTCCTGCCCCTTTCCCGCCCACGCGATCGTGACCTGGGGAAGGACGGACGGGGTCCCGGCGTGGAAACGGTCGAACACCGCGGCGAACTCCCGTGCCGAGAAGTCCCCTCCTCTGCTGCACTCCAGCACCCGGAGCGAGTCGCCGTCCCCCTTCCCGAAGCGGGCCCACTCCACGCTCACCCTGACTCCGCGCGACACCGCACCACCTCACCTGGGAAAGTTCAACCTGTCGAGAAGAAGGAGCAGCGCGACCAGACCCAGCAGGTAGAGAAGGGCCTTGACGCCCGTGTCCCTCCGCCGGCGCGCCTGCTCCTGTGCCTTGCCCTGCCACATCGCCTGCTGTGCCGCCGGAACGGGAAAGGGGACGCTCTCCCTCCGCTCGTGTTCCGGCGGCAGGCTCTTCAGGATCGCTCCCCGCACGGAGTCGGCGAGCCCGGCGTTCTCCAGCATCCGCCTCAGGAAATGATCGATCAGGACGTTCCTTGCATCTCCTCTGTAGAGGTAGACGACGGCGCCGACCAGGGCGACCGTCGGCATGGCGCCCCTGCCGGAGAGGGCCCTCTCCAGGTCCTCGACGCTCAGCGGCGTGTCACCGTAAGCCGACTTCAGCAGGGGGATCAGCAGCTCGAACTGCTGCTGGTGGGAGGCGGGATAGTGCTGCGCCAGGATGTGCGCCAGGAAGCCGTTCCGCTCCAGTGCGGCGGTGAGCTGGCCGTCGCCCTGCTCGCCGCTCGCCTGCCGTCTCGCCAGCTCGTTGCAGACGATCTCCACGAGCCGCGCGCTCACACCCTGCTCGGCCACCGCATAGACCAACTCGGCACCCTGGTAGCCGTCGAGCGCGCGGGCGAGTTCGTCGGGAGAGATCCGCCACGCGATCGACAACCTGACCACCACGTCATAGCTGGGCATCTTCAGCAGCGCGGCGAGCAGCCCGGGAGGAAGCGGATGGCCGGCCAACCTGATGACCGCCTCCAGGGAGTCACGGCTCAGCGTCCGCCCGAACGCCAGTCTCAGCAGCGACCCGT
>JAFACJ010000164.1 GCA_023425615.1 Actinomycetes bacterium | reverse complement strand
CCCCTCATAGCTCGTGACCCATCTCACCTTCGTGAGCTGCATCATCCTAGTGAGAACGCACATTGGTCCGTACCAGTGGGTTCAGTTGTATGGATAGAAATCAGGCGTCGGGGGCGATCCGGGTCATCGCATTGATGACCCGGTCCATCGCATCACCGCCGCGCGGATCGGTCAGGTTGGCCAGGAGCTTCAGCGTGAAGCGCATCAGCGTCGGATGGGGCATCCCGTGCCGGGTGGCGAACTTCATCACCCGCGGGTCGCCGATGGCCGTCACGAACAGGCGCCCGATCGTGAAGTAGCCGCCGTGTTCCTCCTTCAGGATGCGGGGGTACTCATACAGCGCCCGTTCCCGCTGGGCGGCGGTCGGCCTGGCCAGCGCCTGCACGATGATGTCGGCGGCCAGGTGGCCCGACTCCATCGCGTAGTCGATGCCCTCCCCGTTGAACGGGTTGACCATGCCTCCGGCGTCGCCCACCAGCAGCAGGCCGCGGGAGTAGTGCGGCTGCCGGTTGAAGCCCATCGGCAGTGCCGCGCCGCGGATGGGGCCCGTCGCGTGCTCCTCGCTGAACTGCCACTCCTTGGGCATCCCCGCGGTCCAGCGGCGGAGCATCTCGCGGTAGTCGGTGTTCTGGAAGGACTTGGAGGTGTTGAGCAGGCCGAGTCCCACGTTGGAGGTGCCGTTGCCGCACCCGAAGACCCAGCCGTAACCGGGCAGGAGCCGGTCGCCGTCCCACAGCTCCAGCCAGGACTCCAGATAGTCGTCGTCGTGGCGCGGCGTCTCGTAGTAGCGCCGCACCGCCACGCCCATCGGGCGGTCCTCGCGCTTGCGGATGCCGATGGCCAGGGCCAGCCGGGCGGAGTTGCCGTCGGCGGCGACGACCAGCGGCGCGCGGTACTCGTGCCCGTCCTTGGTGCGGACTCCCACGACGCGGTCGGTCTGCTCGTCGATGATCGGCTCGGTGACCGTGGTGCCCTGCATGAGGGTGGCGCCCGCCTTCACCGCGTGCTCGGCCAGCAGCCAGTCCAGGTCCATGCGGGGGCGCACGAGGCCGAAGTCGGGGAAGGTGGCGAGCTCGGGCCAGGGCAGTTCCAGGCGCACTCCGCCGCCGTAGATGCGCAGGCCCTTGTTGCGGATCCAGCCCGGCGCGTTGATGTCGACGCCCATGGCGATGAGCTGCCGCACGGCCCGGGGGGTGAGGCCGTCGCCGCAGATCTTGTCCCGGGGGAAGGTGGCCTTCTCCAGGAGGAGGACCTTCAGCCCTGCCCTCGCCAGATAATAGGCCGTGGTGGAACCGCCCGGGCCGGCCCCTACGACGATGACGTCGGCGGCTTCGGGGGAATGCTCGCTCAACTTCCAACCCTTTTCGCTACGCTGCGGCAAGTGCGTTTGTGAACTACTTCACAAGCACCCTTCGTTGCGAGGCTACACCCGTCGCGCAAGGGATGGACTGGCGAGGTTGCTACTGTTCGGTAATTGAAGCTTCCCTGACTTCACCAGGTGAAACGACCGGGCCTGTGGCACTTCCACTTACCGGCCTCAGGAAGGCCGTGGGTCCTCCTTGGGTTTCCAGGCGCGGTGGATCGCCGCGACGCCGAAGGTCAAGTCACGCCACTGGACCCGCTCCCAGCCCGCGCCGCGCACCAGCGCCGCCAGTTCCCGCTGGTCGGGCCAGCGCAGCGTCGACTCGGCCAGATAGCGGTAGGAGTCGGGGTTGGAGCTCACCCTGGCCAGCAGCGGCAACCCCACGCCCAGATGGAACCTGTGCCCCGCCGCCAGCAGCCGGTTGGGCGGGTGGCTGACCTCACAGATCACCAGCCGTCCGCCGGGCCGTGTCACCCGGAGCATCTCCCGCAGCGCGGTGTCCACGTCCGCGACGTTCCGCAGCCCGAAGGAGATGGTGACGACGTCGAAGGAGTCGTCCCTGAAGGGGAGCGCGAGCGCGTCTCCTGCGACGAACGTCACCCCGCGCGCGCCCTGCTGCCGGCGCGTCCCGACCTGGAGCATGCCGAGGGAGAAGTCGCACGCCACGCACTCGGCGCCCTCCTCGGCCAGGGCGGCGGTGGACGTACCCGTGCCCGCGGCCAGGTCCAGCACCCGCTCCCCGGCCCGCGCGTCGACGGCCCTGGCCACCGCCTTGCGCCAGACGCGGTCCTGGCCGCCCGTCATGAGGGTGTTGAGCAGGTCGTACCGTTCGGCCGTGTCGTCGAACATCGCGGCTACGTCCGAGGGGTTCTTGTCCAGATCAGCGCGGGTCATGGAGAGCAGCCTAATCCGCTGGCTAGCGTCCGTCCGAGGTGGCCTCGGACCCGCGGTGCGTCTTGGAGGTGACCGCGATGGAGACCGCGTCGCGCTGCTTGGACAGCAGGACGTAGCTGACGATGCCGGAGATCAGGACGGCGAGGGCGAGGTTCAGCAGGCCGGTCAGCCCGATGAGGAAGAGGATCGCGGCCGTGGCGGCGAACAGGACGATCCGTGCGGCGGTGTAGACGATGACAGAACGCATGGTCCTTCGAGGTTATCCCCAGGTCAGCCGAAGAGGAGGGC
>JAFACJ010000144.1 GCA_023425615.1 Actinomycetes bacterium | reverse complement strand
CCGCTTACCAGTGGTGAGCTTCGGCGTTCCGCTCTTTCCGGGAGTTCGGAAGACGTTCCGCTGGCCGGGGGTGAGTTCGGTGGGCTCGCGGTGGGTGGCGGGTCACGTGGGGCGGGCTCTGCCGGGGGCTTCGGGGATGATCCGCTGACCGGTGGGGGGTTCCGGCGTCCGGCTCCGTTCGGGAGGCCGGGGAGCCCGGAGGGGTGGTCCGAGGAGGACCCGCTCTCCAGCGGCGAGTTCCGTCGTTTCGGTTCCGCCGGGAGCCGGGGTGAGGACCCGCTGACGAGCGGGGGGTTCCGTCGTACGTCCGCGAGGTCGGAGAGCGGCGGGGACTTCAGGGACGATCCCCTCACCAGCGATGATTTCGACTGGTTCACTTCTCCCGGTGATCTGCGGAACGATCCGTTGACCAGCGGTGAGTTCGGGAAGCGGATGGCGGCCGCGGCGTCCGAGCGCGACGCGCTGGAGAGCGGGAGGCACCGGCGGGCGAAGGCGGGCGATGACGACGATCCGCTGACCTCGGCGGAGTACCGGGTGCCCCGCTCGGCCGAACTGGAGGCACTGCGGGCCGCCGCGGCGCGGGCCGAGGCGGAGGAGACGGCCGACGACGTCACGTCCGGTGACGTCACGGACGCCGAGGGCGCGGAAGCCCCGGTGGACGTCGAAGGAGCCGAGGACCCCGCCGACACCGGGGACGGGATCCGCGGGGAAGCCGAAGGCGACGAGGACGCCGAGCGCGTTGAGGACGCCGAGGACGTCGCGGAGCACGAAGAGGCGGAGAACGTCGAGGACGCCGAGGACGGCGAAGGGGGCGCGGAGGCCGAGGGCGGTCTGGAGATCGCCGAGGTGCCCGAGGTGCCCGAGGCCGCGCCGGAGGAGCCGGAACCCGCCGTCAAGGCGGCGGACGCGGCGCTCGTCGCCCGTCTGGAGGCGCTGGAACAGCTGATCGAGCTGGGGACCGGGCGGCTGGACGAGGAGCTGATCGACGAGGCGTCCGCGCTGCTGGCCAGGGCCGGAGAGCGGATGCGCCTGTCGGGCGAGCACACCGTCGTCACCCTGGCGGGCGGCACCGGAAGCGGGAAGTCGTCGCTGTTCAACGCGATCTGCGGGCTTGAGCTGTCGCCCAGCGGGATGCGGCGGCCGATGACCTCCTCCGCCCACGTCTGCGTGTGGGGCCACGACGGCGCCGGGCCGCTGCTGGACTGGCTCGACATCGACAAGAAGTTCCGGTACGCGCGGGCGGGGACGCCGACGGGCAGGGGCGCGGAGGAGGAGTCCCTGGAGGGGCTCGTCCTGATCGACCTGCCCGACCACGACTCGATCCAGGCCGTGCACCGCGCCGAGGTCGACCGCTTCGTCTCCGTCGCCGACCTCCTCGTGTGGGTCGTCGACCCGGAGAAGTACGCGGACGCCGCCCTGCACCGCGACTACATCGTCCCGTTCGCCCGGCACGCCGCGGTCACCCTGATCGTGCTGAACCAGGTCGACCGGCTGCAGCCCGCCGAGATCGACGACTGCGTGAGCGACCTGCGGCGGCTGCTGGAGTCCGAGGGCCTGGTCGACCCGCGCATCGTCACCACCTCCGCGGTGACCGAGGGGGGAGTGGACGGGCTGCGCGAGGTGCTGGCCGGCACGGTCGCCTCCCAGAACGCCCGCGCCGACCGGCTCAGCGCCGACCTGGACAAGGTCGCCGAGCGGTTCGCCGAACTCGCCGAGGGCGGCCCGGTCCCGGTCGAGATCGACGAGGGGCGGGCCGAGGGGCTGGTGGACGCGCTGACCGTCGCGGCCGGCGTGCCCGCGGTGGCCGAGGCGCTGGAGAGCGCCTACGAGCAGCGCGCCTCCGGTTACGTGGGCTGGCCGTTCGCCCGCTGGGCGGCGAGGGTGCGGCGCGACCCGCTGCGCATGATGCGGCTCACCTCGCTGCGCGAGGAGCTGAGCGGCGCCTTCACCGGTCCGCTCGGCGCCCAGCAGGGCGAGGTGGACAACGCGCTGCACGGCATCACCGACGGCGTGACCACGGACGTGCCCGAGCCGTGGCGGCGCTCCCTGCGCGCGGCCGCCAGGTCGGAGGCGCCCGAGCTGCCCGACGCGCTCGGCGCCGCACTGCGGGAGATCGTCCCGTCCTTCGAGCAGGTGCCCCGCTGGTGGTGGCCGGTGCGCGTCTGGCAGCACCTGCTGGTCGCCTTCTCCGTCCTCGGCACCGTCTGGATCGTCGCGCTGGCCGTCTACGGGATTCTCGACCTCGACGGCCCCGGCCTGCTGACCGACACCGGCATCCTCCCCTGGGTGGTGGTCCTCGTCGCCTGCCTGTTCGGCATGGGCGCCCTGACCGCCGCGGCCTGCCGCAACATGGTCGCCCTCTCGGCGGCACGCCACGGCGAGAAGATCATGGGTGCGATGCGCGACGCCCTGACCCGCGTCGCCGACGAGAAGGTCCTCACCCCCGTCGCCACCGAACTGAGCGTCCTCGCCGCCTTCCGCTCCGCCGTCTCCGCCGCCCGCCGCTGAGTTGTCCACAGAACCTCGTTCGGCCGCCGCGGGGGCCGGACGGGGCGGCAGGCTGGGCGGTGGACGGGGTTCGACGGGAACCCCAGGCTCCCGGGAGGGATCCATGGACGAGGCGCTGACGACGCTGGTCGGCTGGGTGGCCGCCAGACCGCTGTACACCGTCACCAGGAGCGGGGTGCCGTTCCTGTCTTTACGAGCCGGGATGACCCCGCGCCGCTTCAACCGCGAGACCGGTCTGTGGGAGGACGGCGAGCCGACGTTCTTCGCGGTGAGCTGCTGGCGGTCGCTGGCGGAGAACGCCAACGCCTCGGAGCTGATGCCCGGCACGCCGATCGTCGCCCACGGCAGGTTGCGCGTCCGCGAGTACGAGCAGGGCGGTGAGCGCCGCCTCACCGTGGAACTGGAGGCGGTGGCGCTGGGCCCCGACCTGACCCGCGGCAAGGCGGTCTTCCAGCGGATCACCAAGGGCGGCGCGCTCACCATCGAGGACCGCGCCGAAGCGGCGACCCTCTCGGACCAGGCGGCGGGCCTGACCGCCCGCCCGGCACCCCGCCCCCAGGCGGAGACCACCACCGAGTCCGAGGAAGACGAGGAGACCGAGGAGGACACCCTGGAAGAAGCCGCCTAGAACACTCCGTCGGCCCACCCACGGGCCGGCGGAGCCCCCGGCTCGCTCCTTGTGGGTTTGCGGGTTGGTCGGAGTGCTCGGTCCGGGTTCGTGGGTGGTGGAGGCGCTGGTCGTGGGT
>JAFACJ010000109.1 GCA_023425615.1 Actinomycetes bacterium | reverse complement strand
CACTGGCGCTGCGGGCGCTCGGCCCGCTCGCCCTGTTCACCCTGTGGTGGGCGGGCTGCGCCCGCGGCTGGATCCGGCCCGACGTGCTGGCCTCACCCGGCGCGGTCGGCTCGGCGTTCGGCGAGCTGTGGGAGGGCGGCCAGCTCCAGGACGCGCTGCGCGTCTCGCTGACCCGCGCCGGGCTCGGCCTGGCCCTGGGCGTCTCGGCGGGCCTGGTGCTCGGGGTGGTCAGCGGGCTGACCCGGCTGGGCGAGGAACTGGTCGACTCCTCGGTGCAGATGCTGCGGGCCGTGCCGTTCCTGTCCCTGGTGCCGCTGTTCATCGTCTGGTTCGGGATCGCCGAGGCGTCCAAGATCCTGCTCATCGCGGTCGCGGTGTCGTTCCCGACCTATGTGAACGTGCACAGCGGTGTCCGCAACGTCGACCGCAAGGTCGTCGAGGCGGCGCGCACGTTCGGGCTGAGCGGGCCGCGGCTGGTGTGGGAGGTGATCCTGCCCGGCGCGCTGTCCTCGATCCTGGCCGGCGCGCGGCTGGCCCTGACCATCAGCGTGATCGCGCTGATCGCCGCCGAGGAGATCAACGCCACGGCCGGTCTCGGCTATCTGATGAACCAGGCGCGCGACTATGTGCGCACCGACATCCTGGTGGTCTGCATCATCCTGTACGCCCTGCTCGGGCTCACCGCCGACCTGCTGGTCAGGCTGGTGGAGCGGCTGGTCATGCCGTGGCGGCGCCAGGTGGCGGTCCGATGAGCCGGGCGGTGGAGCTGCGCGGCGTGCGGCGCGTCTTCGGGGACAGGGCGGTGCTCGACGGCGTGGACCTCGACGTCCCGCAGGGCGAGTTCGTCGCGCTGCTCGGCGCCAGCGGGACGGGCAAGACGACGCTGCTCAGGATCCTGGCGGGCCTCGACCGCACCGACGGCGGCACGGTGCTGGTACCGGCGGAGCGGACCGTGGTGTTCCAGGAGCCGCGGCTGGTGCCGTCCAAGCGGGTGCTGGCCAACGTCGTGATCGGGCAGCCGCGCGGGGCGCGCGCCCGCGGTCTGGAGGCGCTCGCCGAGGTCGGCCTGGAACGGCAGGCCAGGGCCTGGCCCGCCACCCTCTCCGGTGGCGAGGCACAGCGTGTCGCCCTGGCCAGGGCGCTGGTGCGCCGCCCGCGCCTGCTGCTGCTCGACGAGCCGTTCGCCGCGCTCGACGCGCTGACCCGGCTCCAGATGCAGGACCTCATCGGCGCGCTGGTCCGGCGGCACCGGCCCGCGGTGCTGCTGGTCACCCATGACGTGGACGAGGCGATCAGGCTCGCCGACCGGGTGCTCGTCCTGCAGGACGGCCATCTGATCACCGACCGGCGGATCCCCGGTGAGCGGCCCCGCACCGCGGCCGAGCCCGGTTTCGCGGAGCTGCGCGCCGACCTGCCCGCCGATCTGGGCGTCGCCTCCGCACCCGTACGAAAGGAGATCTCCCCGTGAGCCGACAGCCGGTCGAGTTCCACCTCCTGGCCGAGACCCGTCTCGCGCCGCGCCCGGCGCTGCCGGGGTTCGTGACCGACCTCCGGCCCGGCCGCCGCGACCCGCTGGCGCGGGCGGCACGCGGCGCGGACCTGGCAGGTCTCGCCGGGCTCGTGGTGCCGTTCGACACCGAGGGCGCCGAGTCGCTGGTCACGGCCGCCGGAGCGCTGCGCGCCACCCGCCACCTGCGGGTGACCGCCGAGTTCCACCCGGCCGTCGCCACGCCCGTCTACGCGGCGAAGCTGTCGGCGTCCTTGCAGCGCTTCTCCGCCGGGCGCCTGGGCTGGAAGCTCGCCGTCGACCTGGACCGGGCCGTCGCCCGCGCCCAGGGCGACTTCCTGGAAGGCGCCGCACGGTACCGGCGGGCGGCGGAGTTCCTGACGGTCGCCAAGGGCGTCTGGAACAGCGCCGCCTTCGACTTCGAAGGCGAGTTCTACCGGGTCCTGGAAGGCGGGCTGAGGTTCCCGCTGTCCGAGGGGCGCTTCCCGTGCGTGTACCTGTCCGGGTCGTCTCCGGAGGCGCTGAAGCTGTCCGCCGAACACGCCGACGTCCACATCCTGGACTCCACGGACCAGGAGATCCCCGACCTTCCGGGCGTCGCACTGGGCCTGCGGCTGCGGCTCGACGGCGGAGACGAGGCGCTCGACGCGTTCGCCGAGACGGTACGCGAGCAGGCCGCGCGGGGCGTAGGGGTCTTCCTCGTCGACGCCACGCCATCGCCCGACGCCGCCTACCGGATCGGAGAGTCCCTGATCCCTCGGCTCGCCGGTACCGGGAAGGAGATCGCCCATGTCGGTTGACATCTACTGGCGCCTGCACATGGAAGGCGACCAGACCTCCCTGCGCCGCCGCGTGAACAGCCGCGGCGGGTTCACGCCAGGGGAGCCGGGCCGTATCGCGCCGGGCGTCCGCGACGGGGAGCCCGACGGCTTCAGCCATCTCGACTATCTCGCCGAGGTGGCGCTGGCGACCGAGGAGGCGGGCCTGGTCGGCGGTCTGATGCCCTCGTTCCCGCACACCGACGACCCGTGGGCGGCCGCCGCGTCGCTGGCGGCCGAGACGTCCTCCTACCGGTTCATGATCGCCTTCCAGCCGGGCTTCCTGCACCCGGTCCAGGCGGCGCGGATGACCGCCACGCTCCAGCGCGCCACCGGCGGCAGGGTCGTCTACAACATCATCTCCGGCGGGGGAGGCCCGGCCCAGCTCTGGTGGGGGGACGAGGTCGACCACGACGACCGCTACGCCCGCACCTCGGAGTTCCTCGACGTCCTCAAGGGCGTCTGGCACGCCACCGACGGGGGCTTTGACCACGAGGGCCGCTTCTACCGGCTGGAAGGGGCGCGGCTGCCCGCCGAACTGGCGGGGCAGCCGTTCCCGGAGATCTTCTTCTCCGGCTCCTCGCCCGCCGCGATCGCCGCCGCCGGACGGCACGCCGACCACTACCTGTCCTGGCTGGAGCCGTTCGACGCGCTGGCCGAGAAGTTCGCGCTGGTCCGCGCGCACAGCGACACCCCGCCCAGGT
>JAFACJ010000098.1 GCA_023425615.1 Actinomycetes bacterium | reverse complement strand
GGTCAGGGCTGAGGACCGGGTCGAGCTCGCCGAGACTCGTCCGCTGCAGGGCCAGCGCGTCGGCGTACCGTCCGAGCCCGTGGAGGTCACGTGCCAGGTGGTGGGTGACCCGGAAGGTGTCGCGGTACCGGTAGTCGGATCTTTGCAGCAGTGATGCCAGGGAGTGCTCGTCGATCTCGTACGCCTCGGGGAATCTACCGAGCAGCCGCAGGCCGAGGGAGACGTTGCTCGCCGCGACCAGGGTGTTCTCCGCGCTGTCCTCGCGAAACCGGTCTTTCATGAGCTGCCAGGTCCGGCTGTCGAGGGTGTGGGCCTCCTCGAACTCGCCCAGGTACTTCAGATCGGCGCCGTAGCCGAGGGCGGTGAACAGAACGGTCAAATTATCAGTCTTACTGCCGTATTTCCTTTCAGCCCGTTCGAGGGTGTCCCTGCTCAGGTCCGCCGCGGCGCCGATGTCGCCCAGCGCGCGCAGGGCGTTGGCCAGCAGCCGTGCGGCGTCGAGGGTCAGGGCGTCATCGGGGCCGGCCTCCTCTCGCCAGCGGGTCAGGGCGAAGTTCGCGATCAGCCTGGCTCCGGCGAAGTCACCGGACAGGGAGAGATACTGCGCCTGGTCCAGCGCGACGCTCCTGGCCTCGGCGGTGGCCGCGGCGACGATGCCCGAGGCCAGGACATGCGGTGTGATCAAGGACCGCTGCGCCCAGGTCGTCTCGTCGTCCGCCTCGATCGCCGGAGTGGCGGCGGCGAGGATCGCGTGCACCCGGCCGCGGATCGTCGGCCGTTCCGCGGCGGGGATACGGCTCTCCAGCATGGTCCGGACGAGCCGGTGGACCTGGAGGCTGCCCGCCTCGGGATCGAACCGCGCCAACTCGAAACCGTCGATCAGCCGCATCGTCGCACGGAGCTCGGTCTCGTTCGCGAGCAGTTCCCTGAACGGTTCGTCGAGGTCGGCGTCGCGCCCATGGGACAGCAGCTCGACGGTGACGGGTTCCGGGCTGAAGAAGGCCCACAGCGCGAAGAGCCGCCCCGCCTGCGGGCTCTCCTCGTTGAGCCGGTCGAGCCCCAGGCTGAGGCTGGCGGCCAGATGCGCCGGGAAATTGGCGGGAAGCGGCTGGTCGGTTCCGTCCTGTAGCAGCTGGTCGAACAGTTCGAGGTACTGCGCCACGCTCCGGCCCGGCGAGGACTGCCAGGCCGCGGCCTGCTCCACGGCCAGCGGCAGGTCTCCCACCCGTTCGGCGAGCTGGTCGGCTTCGGCCGCGGAGAGGTGGGAGACGCGCCGCTGGAGGTATCTGATGCTCTCCGGCCGCTCGAACACTCCGACATCGACGGTGGTGGTGACATCCTCCCAGCGCCGGTCGCGCGAGGTGATGAGGACGTTCCCCGTGGGAGGCGAGGTGCGCAGAGGCCGTCCTTCGGGCTGGTCCTCGGCGAGGGGGAGCAAGGCCAGGAGCTCATGGGGGTTGCGCGCATTGTCGAAGATGAGCAGCCAGCGCGGGCGGCTGGGATCGGTGCGCAGCGCGTGCAGCAGATTGTCGATGATGCCCTGGGTGCTGTCGCTTCCCGGCGTTCCCAGCTCCCGTGCCAGCCCCACCAGAGCGGACCTGGCCACGGTCATCTGATCGGCGGGTATCCACCAGATCAGGTCGTACTCGTCTGCGAAGCGGTAGGCGTACTCCACGGCGAGCTGGGACTTGCCCTCGCCCCCCAGGCCGTGCAGCGGATGGGGGAGCAGCACGGTGACCTGGCCGGGCAGGGAGCCGTGCAGGGAGAGCAGAAGTTCGTCCCGGCCCGTGAAGTAGGGGTTCCTCGGCGGGAGGGGGCCGAACAGGCGTTGGCCCGCGAGTCCCGCCGGAGCGTCCGCGTGATGCGGAGGCTGCTCTTTGCGGGTGCCGTTGATCTGCCGGGCCACGGCCGCGTAACGGCCGCCGAGCCGCTCCAGGACCTGGGCCGTGACCTGGGCGAACGCCTGGTCCGGCGGCATCCCCGAGCCGTCTCGTTCGATCTCGGTGAGGAGAGCGGGGAAATCGAGCGAGGAGCCGAAACGGTCGCGGACGACGCTCCAGACGTTGCGCAGCACGCGTATCGCGTCGCCGCGGCGCAGCCCGCTCAGCAGTATCTCGCGTACTCCGTCATGGAATTCATAGGCGAGTTCGTAAGGCGGTGGTTCGTCAGCGGGCTGCGGCGCCGGCCGCACCAGTTCGCCGAGATAGATCTCGGCGAGGTCGGCGGGCGTCGAGGCCGGAAGCATGGCCTGCTGGACGAGGCGGGTGACCGGTAGGCGAAGCGGCGCGGCGGCCAGATAACCGGCGAGCTTGTAAGCGTCGGGAGAAGAGGACGCACGGAAACGGACGACCCGTTCCTCCGCCGTCAGGTCCGCGGGCTCGACGGAGGAGGGACGCGCGGTGAGCGGCCGGCCGGTGAAGACGGTGGCGCCGAAGACGTCCCGTCCCCCCTTGGCGACCATCGACGCCCATGGGCCGAGCCAGTGCGGTTCCAGGGCCAGTACCGGAATCGCGACACCGGAGGGAGGCACCGCCGGAGGGTCGCGCGACTCGACCTTGAGCAGTGTGTTGGGCGTACCGGGAGCGAGAGCGGTGAACTTGACGTGCTCCACCTCCACCGAGCATCTCCACCACAGCCGTTCCGGCAGCGGTTGGACGATCGCGACCGGCCCGTTGCGGCCCCAGCGGTCGAGCAGCGCGGCGGCGCGCCCGTCCTGCCAGGCCCGGCCGATGCAGTCGCTGACCACGAGGACGATCCGGCGCCCGGTCGGGTCGACGAGCTGATCGGGGCTGCGCCCCGAGCCACGGCCCGGCGTGGGGCGCAGCGGGTGGGCTCCATCGGTGTTCATCCGCCAGATCCGCACGTCCCGAAAGGCGCCGAGCTGTTCCAGCAGAGCCTGGAACTCCTCGATGGTGCGCCGCCACACCCGCATCGAGGCTCCGGCGTCGACGACGAGCGCCAGGTCGAAGAGGCGTTCGGGGGAGGGGCTCATCAACGGCTGCCAGATCCCGGTCTCGGCGATCTGGCGCGCCGTGAGCTCTTCATCGAGTTCGGTGCCGGTCGCGGATCCGATTCTGACGCGCAGGGGACGCAGCGCGCGGG
>JAFACJ010000090.1 GCA_023425615.1 Actinomycetes bacterium | reverse complement strand
CGCCGGGCCTGGCCGCCCCGCGGTCGCTGCGCGGCGGCGCGGGGGCGCTCTCGGTGCGCCGGGTGCGCGACGCGTACGACGCGGCGGTCACGGCGGTCCTGGAGGTCATGGCGCGGGACGGGTCGATCGGTGTCATCGCCGCGGACGACCGGCTGGCGGAGCTGGGGAAGGCGCTGGAGGACAGCGGCGTGGAGCACGCGGTGCTCACCCCCGAAGGGGTGGACGGGGCACGGGTCCACCTCATTCCCGCGACGCTCGCCAAGGGCCTCGAATACGACCATGTGGTGGTCGCCGAGCCCGCCGGGATCGTCGCGGCCGAGGAGCGCGGCCTGGCCCGGCTGTACGTGGTGCTCACGCGTGCGGTCACCTCGCTGACCGTCCTGCACGGCGAGCCGCTGCCCGCGGAACTGGGCTGACCTTCCGGCGTTCCCGCCGGGCGCTCGTCGCCGGGGCGGTCAGGAGGTGATGTCGAGCCTGCCGACCTTCAGATGGGCGATCTCGACGGTGCCCGCCCGCAGGTGCTGCACGACTGCCTTCCGCACGGCGAGCCTGCCGATGGCCAGCGCGCCGACGGCGACGGCTCCGACGGCGAGCGAGCCGACGGCGAGCGCGCCCAGCGCCGAGTTGAGCCCGAACGTCATACCGCTGGCCTCGACGCCGACGGCGCGGGCTCCCACCGCGCGTTCCGTCCTGACCCGCTGGGGTTCCGCTTCGCCTTCCATGCCGGCCATTGTGCCCGGTGAGATCGGTACGTAACGATTTGGGGGTCGCCGGTTCCCCAAACCGGAAGGGAAGGCGACGATAAGCCCATGGACGTCGGCGTGAACGCGGCAAGTCCCCTCTCCCAACGAGTGCTGACGCTCACGCGTCCCTGGCCGGGCGTCACGGTCGAACAAGCCGACTGCGGCCAGGGTGCGGCACTGGTGTTCACCGGCTGCCAGGTGGCGCACTTCCACGGCGGCGACGAGGCCGAACTGCTGCTCGGCACGGCCTGCCTCGTCCGGCTGACCCCGGCGCTCAGCGAGTCGGGCCGGGTGTGGATCGAGGGCAGGTCGGTCCGGATGCTGCTGGCGGGGGAGAGCGATGTGCGGATGGTGCTCTCACTGCTCAGCGTCGCGCTGAAGGCGTGCTCCGACGAGCGGGCCGGGAACGGTCCATGGTGCCGGGTGCGGCGCGCCGCGGCCGTCTGCTGACGGCCGTCACCCTCAGCAGGTCTTCAGGAAGACGGCGAGGGCGTCGTGGTCGGCCCGGGTCACCGGCAGGCCGTACTTCTTGGCGATCGTGATGAACAGCCCGGCGTAGGTGCACTGGTAGTCGGTGGGCGGCTTCCACTCGCCCGGACCCGAGTCGCCCTTCTGCTGGTTGGCGCGTCCCGAGGCCGCGATCAGGGTGGCGGGGTCGTTGGCGAACTGGGCGCGCCGGTCCGGCGTCCACCCGTCGGCGCCCAGGCGCCAGGCCAGGGCCAGCGGGTAGATGTGGTCGATCTGCACCTGGGAGGGCCTGCTGCGGGAGAAGGAGATGCTCTGGTCGCTGTAGGGGTCGTCCTTCAGGGTGCCGGTGAGGACGATGCAGTCGTCCTTCTTGGTCACGTCGACCATGTCGCGGGCGAGGATGTCGTTGCGGGTGTCGCAGCCGTTGCCGTCGACGTCCTTCCAGGGCGTGCCGAACGCCTTGCGGTCGTAGGAGGAGCCGTTCCGCTCGACGGAGACCTTCAGGCTGCCGAGGTCCTCCAGGGCGCCGCGGGAGTCGGTGCCGGAGGAGCCGGGGGCGTGGGAGGGGGAGTCGCTGCCGATGTCGACGCTGCATCCGCCGATCAGGAGGACCATGCCGACCGCCAGGGCGAGTGGACGAGCTGTCACCGGTCCTCCGGCTTCATGAGATTACGTGCAGTTAGTCGAGATTACTGGGGAATGTTGAACTTAAGACTATCGGCGTATGCGCTGTTCTAGAACGTCCGATCCGCAACGATGACAACATGCTTCATCTGCGCTCGATCGTGCCGCACGGCCAGACCGCCGAGGTCGCCGATCTGCTCGCCGCCCATCCGGGCGTGACCAACCTCGTCGTGCTTCCCGGCGCCGCCCGCGCCCCCGCCGGCGACCTGGTGCTGTGCGACGTCGCCCGCGAGGCGGCCGACGGGGTGATCGAGGAGCTGAAGGAGCGCGGCCTGGACCGCCACGGCTCGATCTCGATGGACCAGGTGGAACTGTCGATCTCGGATGCCGCCGAGGAGGCCGAGCGCCTGGCGCCGGGGCACGGCGACGACGCGGTCATCTGGGACCACCTGGACCAGGAGCTCACCGAGGACACCCGGCTGACCTGGACGTTCCTCGCCTTCCTCGTGCTGGCCACCCAGCTCGCCGGGATCGGCGCCCTGCTGGACTCGCCGATCCTCATCGTCGGCGCGATGGTGCTCGGACCGGAGTTCGGGCCGATCGCCGCGATCTCCTACGGGCTGGTCTTCCGGCGCTGGAACCAGATCGGCAGGGCGCTGCGCACCCTGGCCGTCGGCTTCGCCCTCGCCATCGCCGTCACGTTCGTGTGCGCCTGGGCCGGTGAGCTGATGGGCATCCTGAACGTCCAGAAGCTGCCCGACGAGCGGCCTCTCACCGGCTTCGTCTACTCGCCCGACCGCTGGTCGTTCATCGTGGCGGTGCTCGCGGGCGCGGCCGGGGTGCTGTCCCTGACCTCGGACAAGTCCTCCTCCCTGGTCGGCGTGTTCATCTCGGTGACCACCGTCCCCGCCGCCGGCAACCTCGCGGTGGCGCTGGCGCTGGGGCACCCGTCGGAGATGCGCGGCTCGATCCTGCAGCTGCTGGTCAACATCCTCGGCATGATCGTCGCGGGCGTGGTGACGCTGCTCGTCCAATGGTGTGGCACACGTCTCCTCCTGAAGAGGACCGCACGTAGCCCTCGCGGGGGATGACGGGGGATATCTGGGCTTTTAGCCTTGCGGGATGCCGATCATCTCCACTCGGGGCCTCAGCATGAGGTTCCCCGGGGTGACCGCGCTCGACACGCTGGACCTCGCCGTGGAACCCGGGATCACCGGGCTCGTGGGAGCCAACGGCGCGGGCAAGTCCACCCTGATCAAGATCCTGCTCGGGCTGCTGCCACCGACCTCCGGCGGGGCGCAGGTCCTCGGGCACGACATCGCGACCGGCGGCGCGCTGATCCGGGAGCAGGTCGGGTTCATGCCCGAGTACGACTGCCTGCCCCCGGACGTGTCGGCCACCGAGTTCGTCGTCCATCTGGCGCGCGTGTCAGGGCTGCCCGCCGCCGCGGCCCGCGAGCGCGCGGCCGACGTACTGCGCCACGTCGGCCTGTACGAGGAGCGGTACCGGCCGGTCGGCGGCTACTCGACCGGTATGCGGCAGAAGGTGAAACTCGCTCAGGCACTCGTGCACGACCCCAAACTGGTCTTCCTCGACGAGCCGACCAACGGCCTCGACCCGCGCGGCCGCGATGAGATGCTCGCGCTGATCCGGCGGATCGGCACGGAGTTCGGCATCAGCGTGCTGGTCACCTCCCATCTGCTCGGCGAACTGGAACGCGTCTGCGACCAGGTGGTGATCATCGACGGCGGGCGGCTGCTGAGCGCCAAGTCCGTCTCGGCCTACACCGCCGCCAGCGGACGGCTGCTCGTGGAGGTCGACGAGGGTCAGGAGGCGCTGGAGCGGCACCTGGCCGACCTCGGCGCCGCGGTCCGCCCCGACGGGCGGTACCTCGTGGTGGACATCGCCGGCGAGGAGACCTACGACCAGATCCGCGACGGCGTCGCCGGCCTCGGCCTGGCGCTGATCCGCATGGAGCAGGCACGGCACCACATCGAGGAGGTGTTCCGGTGAGCACTGCCATCCACGACATCGGCTACCGGCACTACGAGGGACCGCGCCTGGGCCGCGCGCACGTCGTCCGCGCCCTCTACCAGTACAACCTGCGGGGCGTCTTCGGGCTCGGACGCGGCGCGCGGGCCAAGGTCCTGCCCTTCGCGCTGGTGGCGCTCATGCTCCTGCCCGCGGCCGGCAACATCGCGGTCCTGTCGTTCGTCAAGCGGCCCGAGGCGCTGATCGGCTACCAGGCGTACGTGATCTTCCTCCAGCCGGTGATCGCGATCTTCCTGGCGGCGCAGGCGCCCGTGATCGCCTCCCGCGACCTGCGCTTCCGCACCGTCCCCCTGTACTTCTCCCGGCCCGTCCGGGTGCGCGACTTCGTCCTCGCCAAGTTCGCCGCGTTCACCACCGCGCTGCTGCTGCTCATGGCGGTCCCGGTGACACTGCTGCACCTCGGCTTCCTGTCCATGCGCGGATCGATGATCGACAGCGGCGCCGAGGACGTGCCGTCCCTGGCCGGGCAGACCGGCCACTACCTCGGCGCGCTCGCCGGATGCCTGCTGTTCGCGCTGGTGCTCGCCTCGTTCGCGCTGGTCGTCGCCGCCTTCACACCGCGGCGCGGCTTCGGGGTGGCGGCGGTCATGGCCGTCTACCTCATCTCCAACGTGGTCGTACTGATCATCCAGGGAGTGGGCATCAGCACCGGCCACTACGACCTGGCGGGATGGGCCAACCTGTTCACGCCCTTCGGGCTGGTCGACGGCGTGCAGATACGGCTGCTGGACGCCGACATCGCCACCCGCGGCGAAGGCGTGCCGCCCGCCGGCTCCGGCCCGGTGTTCCTGCTGGGGTGCCTCGCCGTCATCGGCGGCTCCCTGGCCCTGCTGCTGCGACGGTTCCGGAAGGCGGGCGCGTGATGAGTGCCATCCAGATCGAGGACGTCTCCCGCTGGTACGGCAACGTGGTGGCCGTCAACGGCGTCACGATGACGATCGGGCCCGGCGTCACCGGGCTGCTCGGGCCGAACGGCGCCGGCAAGTCCACGCTCATCCACATGATGGGCGGGTTCCTCGAACCCTCCTCGGGGCGGCTCACCCTGGACGAGCAGCCGATCTGGCGCAACCCGTCGGTGTACCGGAACATCGGCCTGGTACCCGAACGCGAGACCGCCTACGACTTCCTCACCGGCAGGCAGTTCATCGTCTCCATGGCCAAGCTGCACCGGCTTCCCGACCCGGAGGCCGCGGCGCGCCGCGCCATCGGGCGGGTGGAGATGGACTACGCGGCGGAGCGGCCCGTCGGCACCTACTCCAAGGGCATGAAGCAGCGGATCAAGATGGCCTCCGCGCTGGTCCACGACCCGGCGGTGCTGCTGCTCGATGAGCCCTTCAACGGCATGGACCCGCGCCAGCGGCTCCACCTCATGGACCTCATCCGGCAGATGGCGGCCGAGGGGCGCACCATCTTGTTCAGCTCCCACATCCTGGAGGAGGTCGAGCGGCTCGCCACCCACATCGAGGTGATCGTCGCCGGCCGGCACGCCGCCTCCGGCGACTTCCGGGAGATCCGGCGGCTGATGACCGACCGGCCGCATGTCTTCGCGATCCGCTCCTCCGACGACAGGGCACTGGCCTCGGCGCTCATCGCCGACGGCTCGGCCCGCTCGGTCCGCCTGACCGACCAGGGCCTTGAGGTCGAGACCACCGACTTCGCCAGATTCACCCGGCTGGTGCCGCAACTGGCGAAGAAGGCGGACATCCGGCTGCGGGAGGTCTCGCCCGCCGACGAGTCCCTGGAAAGCGTCTTCAGCTACCTGGTGGGAAATTGAACACGACCATCGCCTCCATCACCTTCCGCGGCATGCTGGGCCGCAGGCGCGCGCTGCTCCTGCTCTTCCTGCCCGCGATCCTCCTCCTGCTGGCCCTGGCGCTGCGGGTCAGCGGGAACGACAACCTGGACTCCGGCACGGCCGTGCTGGCGACGTTCGGGCTGGCCGTCCTGCTGCCGCTGCTGTCCCTCATCGCCGGGACCGGCGTCATCGGGCCCGAGATCGACGACGGCCAGATCATGTACGTGCTGACCAAGCCGATCTCCCGCTCCTCGGTCATCCTCACCAAGTACGTCTGCGCCGTCGTCCTGGTCGCGGTGTTCACGGCGCTGCCGGTCTGGCTCGGCGGCGTGATCATCCTGGGCCCGTCCTCGGACCTGCCGCCCGCGTTCGCGGTCGGCGCCCTGGCCGGCGGCGTCGCCTACAGCGCGGTCTTCGTCGCCCTCGCCGTCGCCAGCCGCCAGGCCGTCACCATCGGCCTGATCTACGCCCTGGTCTGGGAGAGCCTGGTCGGCAACTTCGCGCCCGGCACCCGGACCCTGTCGATCCAGCAGTGGTCGCTGTCCCTGGTCGATCGCCTCACCTCCAGCAGCACCGTGGAGGCGCCGGTCTCCCTGCCGCTCTCCCTGGTCCTGCTGGCCGTCGTCACCGCGGGCGCCCTGGCCCTGGGCACCGCCCGCCTGCGCACCCTCACCCTCGCCTCGGCCGACTGACCCGGCCGGGGGAGGGCGGGGGCCCTCGCGGTCCGGCGGCGCGCCGTCAGATGCGGCGGAGGC
>JAFACJ010000039.1 GCA_023425615.1 Actinomycetes bacterium | reverse complement strand
AACCTGGGAGAAGGGACCGATGACGCGCATGGACGAACCGAGATCGACGGGCTGGAGACCCGGCCGGAAGGCGCGGCGGCGGCTGGCCGCCGTGCTCGCGGCCGTGGTGGTGCTGGGGGGATCCGGGCAGATGGCCGCCGCCGCGCCGTCCTCCGAGGGGACGAGGCAGGGCGGGGTGCCGCGCCCGCCCGCGCCCGAGCCGGTGAAGGTGCGCGAGCTGCCGCTTCCGCCGGTCACCGCGTCGACCGCGGCCGGTGCGTGCACCCGCGAGATCAACCCGCGCAAGACCGGCTGCATCGGCCAGAGCACCGGCCTGCAATCGGGTGACTTCCTGCCCGACGGCCGCCACGTCGTCGCCACGGTCCGGTTCGCCGGTGCGCCCGCCGCCCCCGACCCGGCCTCCGTCTACTCCGGCCCCCAGCTCATCATCGTCAAGACCGACGGCAGGACCTTCCCCAACGGGGACGCCTGGAAGTGCATCACCTGCGGGGTGCCGGAGGCCAACGCCGTCGGCCGCGGCGACGCCTTGGACTACCCGCAGACCTTCGACGACGGCAAGCGGCTGCTGGCCGGCACCAGCATCATCGACTGCGGGCGCTACAGGCTCACCGACGGCGGATGCACGCCGGACAAGGTCCACATCTATCCGCTGCGGTGGAACGTCACCGCCGACGGGTCAGGGCCGGGCGGGAGCATCCGCGAGCTGCGGCTGCATCCCGACAACGTGCACCTGGGCTTCAACAGCGTCAGCATCACCAACGGCAAGTTCGGCCAGTTCGCCTACCTCGGACGCCTCACTTTCAACCCCGCCCCGACCACCGGGACCCCGCCGGCCCCGCGCTACGACATCACCGAGGTCACGCGCCTGTTCGACCCGGCCGCCGACGCCCAGCCCGTCACCGTCGATCCGAAGAACCCCCGCAAGCTGCGGATCAACCCCGACGCCAAGCCCGTCGGCGAACTGCGCGGATTCTCCGGCACAGGCCGCGAGGTCACCTACATCGGCTACCCCGCCGAGTCCTCCAACATCGACGTGTTCGCCGCCGACCTCGCAACCGGCAGGGTCCGCCGTCTGACCGCCCACCCCGAGTACGTCGACCCCGTCGACATCTCACCCGACGACAAGTGGACCGTCGCCATGGACACCCGCGGCAGCGACCGCCAGATGTTCCTGGCCGGGATGCGCGCGATCCCGCCCATCACCGACCTGATCACCACCAGCGCCACCTCCTCCACCCGCAACAACGGGCAGCGCCGCTTCTTCCAGCCCTACCTCATCGACCGGTACGGCGACCGGGGCGACTACTCCGGCCAGCGGCTCAACGCCGGAAACGGCGCGCCCGGCAGCGTCAGCGACCCCTACTGGAACGGCATGGCCGACCCCAAGTGGTCGCCGGACGGCACCCAGATCGTCTACTGGCAGTCGTTCGTCGTCCCGCCCGCCTGCGGAGGGGCGAACCCGCTTCCCTGCCGCCCGTCCACCGCGCAGGGCGGCCGTACCGCGCGCATGATGCTCGCCGACCTGCCCGGCCGCAGGCCGGTCAAGCCGCGCAAGGTCGCGCCGATCTCCGACACCGTCCCGTGGGGCACCCCCTACGTCGCGGGCAGCCCCGCTCCCGAGCGCGCCTACCCGCCGCAGGGCGAGTACACCCTGGACGGCGAGAGGTCCGGCACGGCACACGTCAAGATCACTGAGAACGCCGCCCGCACGTCCATCGTCACCATCGAGGTCGAGTACACCGACTTCTCCGACGACGGACGGCACCTCCTCAACGGCACCGAGAAGGTCACCACCACCAACCCCAGCCCGACCGTCAACCGCGTCGACTGGTACTCCGACCTCGTCCAGACCGGTGCCGTCAAGGCGACCAAGAAGACCAGCCCCGACGGTTTCCACCTCACCATCGACGTCCTGACCAACCTGTTCCAGGCCACCGGGACCCTGACGACCACCATCAACGGCAAGGTCTACACCCAGCCCGCCAACGGCACCTGACCCTTCCCCACGCGGTGGGCGCAGGTCTCTCCCGGCCTGCGCCCACCCGCTTCCCGGGCGTCCAGGGCGCCGCGCTCACTCGGCCAGCGCGGGCACGACCGACACCAGGAAGGCGCGCAGCCCCTCCGCGACGTCGACTCCGCGGTCGTACAGCCACTGCGTCTGAAGCCCGTTCAGCAGGGACAACGTCATGGTCGCCAGCACCTCCGGCGGCACCGCCGACCGTAGCCTTCCCTCCTCGGCCAGCGCGGTGAACGCCGCGGTGTAGAAGAGGCGGAGCTTGCCGAAACGGTCGGTGTAGTAACCGTGAGCGGGATGCGAAGGCGAAGCCGCCTCGCCCGACATCACGCAGTGAAGCTCGATCAGCCCGGGATAGGCGGTGTTGTCGGCGGCCACGGTGAGCATCCCGCGCAGCGCCCGCACCGGCTCACCCGCCGGATCCAGCGCCCCGGCCTGCGCCAGCAGCTCCCTGCCCTGCTCGGCCCGGAACTCCAGGACCGCCAGCAGCAGGTCCTCCTTGTGCGGGAAATGATGCAGCAGCCCCGTCAGGCTGATCCCCGCCCGGCTCGCGATGTCCTTCATCACCGCGCCGTAGAACCCCGTCTCGGCGAACGCCTCCGTGCAGGCGTCAAGGATCCGCCGCCGCACCTCCGCCGACTTCGCGTAAGGACCCCGCACTCCCCGAGACACCACGACCCACCCCATGTCCTCCGACAACGCCGAAGGGGACTGTCTCACAGGACACGGCCGGCATCAGGGCGTCCGGCTCACCGGAACGGCCCCGCGTCAGGAGACGCGGGCCAGAGCGGTGGCGATGGCGTGGACGCGTTCGACGGCCTCCTCGGCATGCCGGGCGGGAACGGAGAGGCTGAGGTGACCGGCGCCCGCGCGCACGTATCCCGCCAGCCAGGAGGCGATCGTCTCGGCGTCGCCGACGCCGCAGTAGCGCAGCGCCCGCTCCGCCGCGGTGCCGAACACGCGGGTGAGGGGTCCGGCCAGCAGTTCCCTCGAATCGCGTTCGTTACCGGCGGGGGCGCACCACACGTTCAGGCCGAACCACGTGGGCGCGGGGCGGCCGAGCGCGTGCGCCTGCTCCAGGACCGCGGCGCGCGTGCCGCCGAAGCGCTCGGGGGAGACCGTCAGCCCCAGCCAGCCCGTGCCGAACCGGGCGGCACGGTCGATCGCGGCCTGTCCTCGACCGGCGACGACGAGGTCAGGTGGCGGGCCGCCGTCGGTGATGGACGCCCGCGTGAGGTCGAAGTGGGTTCCGTGATGGTCGACGACCTCCCCGGCCAGGAGGCGCCGGAGCAGGGTGAGGCTCTCGTTCAGCCGGTCCCCGCGGGTGCGGGGG
>JAFACJ010001145.1 GCA_023425615.1 Actinomycetes bacterium | reverse complement strand
AGCTGGGCCGGGCGCTGCTGAACTCCGGCAAGGACCGCGGCGAGCACGCCTACGCCGCCGAGATGGTCCGCGACGCGCTGCGCCCCCTGTGCGCCGAACTTGACGTCCCCCCGGTCCCCGAACTGCTGCGCCTTGCCAACCTGCAGCATCTGGCGACCCCGGTGCGCGGCAGGCTCGCCGGCGACCGCTCGGTGCTGGACGTGCTGGACGTGCTGCACCCGACGCCCGCGGTGTGCGGCACCCCCACCGGCGAGGCGATGGCGCTCATCGGCGAGCTGGAGCAGATGGATCGTTCCCGCTACGCGGGCCCGGTCGGCTGGGTCGACGCCCGCGGCGACGGCGAGTGGGGCATCGCCCTGCGCTGCGCCCAGCTCGACGGCCGCGAGGCACGCCTGTTCGCCGGCTGCGGCATCGTCGCCGACTCCACCGCCCAGGCCGAGATCGCCGAGACCCGCACGAAACTCGGCGCGATGCGCTACGCCCTGGAAGGCTGATCCGCAGCGCGCGGGCCCGGCGCGGCGTCAGCCGTTCCCGTCGCTCTTCTCCAGGCCGTTCTCCGCCAGGAAGGCGGGAAGGAGGGCGGCGACGGCGGGGTCGTGCGCCGCGGTGGCCTCGATCATGGCGACGAGCTGGCCGGACAGCCACGGCACCAGGGACTCGCGGCTGAGGGTGCGCTCCTGGAGCCAGGTGAGCATGGCGCCCTCGCAGGCGGCGACCCAGCAGCGCAGGGTGAGCAGCAGGAACGGCGAGGGGTCGGTGAGCTCCAGCCTCTTCAGCACCTGGCCGACGACGGCGTGCCGCGCCTCGTCGACCAGGGCGGCGGTCTCGGAGGTGGCGATGACCGATCCGTTGCGCAGCAGGGCGATGTAGCCCGCGGCGCGCTCCTCGGCGAAGGCGACGAACTCCCCGAGCGTCTCCTGGAGCTGGCAGAGCAGATCGCCGTCGCGCTCCCGCGAGACACGGGCGACGAGATCGTCGACCGCCGCCCTGAGCGCGGCGACGTAGATCTCCTCGATGTTGGAGAAGTAGCGGTAGACCAGGGCACGGGAGACCTCGGCGTGCGCCGCGACGTCCTCCATGGTGACGCGCTCGGGGCTGCTGCGCCCGAACAGCTCCAGCGCGGAGTCGATCAGGGCCTGCCTGCGGTCCTCGGGCGCCATCCGGCGCGGACGGGGATCGGTGGTTGTCATGCTCGCCTTGTCTGGTCGGAGGAGGAGCGCTCGCGCCGCGAAACCGGCCGAAGGGGCACACAGCCGGAAAAAGCAGGTCCGCCCATACGCCCGGCCATGGTAGCCCGCCCGCGCGCCCCACACCGCTCGCGGGGAGCACCCACCGCGCTTGCGGGGAGTGCCCCGCACCGCTTGCGGGGAGTGCCCGCCGTGCCCGCAGGGAGCATCCATCGCGCCTGCGGGGAGCACTCACCGTGCCCGCGGGGAGTGCTCCGCACCGCTTGGGGGAGCGCCCACCGCGCCTGCCGGAGGCGCCGCGGCGCCTCTGGCCGGTGGTGCTCAGGCGGCGGTCTTGGTGATGAGTCTGCCGTCCTTCCATAGGCGGACCTCGAGGTGCTCGCCGCCGGGGGCGACACGGGTGAGGACCACCTCGCGCGGTTCGACGCGGAAGACCGGGCTGCCCTGCACCTCCTCGGGCGCGCCCATCTCCTTGAGGAGGGCGGTGGCCTCGGCGCGGTCGGCGACCTCGGTGGCGACACCGGAGATCTTGGCGTCGCCCGGCCAGTCCTCGGGATGCTCGGTGTCGGCGTCCACCGACCCGGAGTGGATCGCGATCCGGCCGTCGCGCCGCACGTCACGTGCCTTCAGCGAGTCGGGCATCATGCCCAGGACCACCTCGCCCCGCACGAAGGCCATCTCGATCCCGCTGATGCGGGGCGAGCCGTCCTTGCGGAGCGTGGCCATCGTCTTGTGCTTGTGGGCGTCGAAGAGCCGCCGCACCGCCTCGGCGAAGTCGGGCGCGGTCTCCGCCACGTCGTTCCAGTTCGTCATACCGCGATCCTCGCAAGGGAGTACGACAAAATCCGGATCACGGCACGGTCACGTACGGGAAACGGGTAGCCTCCCGGAAATGCGGAGAGCACTGAAGGCCGTGGCCGGCCTGATGGGAGTGGTCCTGGCGACGGCGTGCGCGGCGGAGGGAGCCGAGAAGGCGCCGGTGCCGGGCGCCTCGGCGGGGTTGCCGCAGGCGGGGCTCGACCTGACCGCGGCGGAGGCCGAGTGCCCCGCGGTCAAGCCTCCGGGTGACTCCTCCGCACGGCAGGTGCGGGGCATGTGGATCTCCTCGGTGTACGGCGGCGACTGGCCGGGCGACCCCGAGGCGCCGGTGGCGGAGAAGAAGGCGCGCTACCGCGCGATGCTGGACTCGGCCAAGGCCAAGGGCCTCAACACGGTCTTCATGCAGATCCGCCCCGCGGGCGACGCCTTCTACCCCTCCTCCTACGAGCCGTGGTCGGTGTGGCTCACCGGCGCTCCCGGCAAGGACCCGGGCTGGAATCCGCTGCGGTTCCTCATCGACGAGGCGCACGCGCGCGACCTGGAGTTCCACGCCTGGTTCAACCCCTACCGGGTCGGCGAGGACGACGACCGCGGCAAGCTGGCGCCGGGCAGCCCCGCGCGCCGCAACCCCGGCTGGGCGGTGAAGTACGGCAAGTACCTGTGG
>JAFACJ010001132.1 GCA_023425615.1 Actinomycetes bacterium | reverse complement strand
CGGTACCTCCGCCCGGCGCCGCGTCGGCCTCGCGGGCCGTCGTGGGGGCCGCGGGCCGCTCATGGGGGTCGGCGCCGTTGGCGCAGACCGGGGTGTCGGGCACGGACGGCTGTGCCCTGGGCATCCGGTAGTCCTGCGGCGCCTCGCCCTTAGCGGAGACGATCGCCGAGAGGTTGATGGCCTTCTGGTCGCCGACCCCGGTCGGCTGGATCAGGTCGTCGAGCGCGGCGCCCAGCGCGCCGGCCGCGTCCAGCGCCTGCGCGAAGTCCGTCACGTTCCCGCGGGTGGCCACCGTCTCCAGGGTGCCGCTGAGGGAGCCGAGACCGCAGCCGAGCAGGGTGTCGGTCCGCTCGACCAGCCCGGCGAGCCGGGAGGTGGAGCCCGGCGCCCGGCGCATCAGCTCCTTCAGCTCCGCCCGCAACCGCGCCAGCGGCGCCAGGACCGCCGCCGAGTCGTCGACCGCCGTGCCCAGCGCGTCCTTGTGCCCGGCCAGGGAGCGGGTGAGCCGGGAGAGGTCGGTGGTCAGCCCGTCGATCACCTCGGTGCGCTCGGCGAACGTCGAGGACAGCTCATCGGAGCCGTCGATGATCTGCCGCAGCGAGTCCTCGCGGCCCTCCAGGCCCTCGGCCAGCTCATGCCACAGCACCCGGGTGGACTGCGGGTCGATCGCCTGTAGCCCGTCGACGACCTTGGTGAACAGGTCGCCGTAGGAGACGGGGACGGAGGTGTGCGCCAGCGGGATCACCCCGCCGGGCCGCAGCGGCTGCGACAGGTCGGCGCCGGGCCGCGGCGACAGGTCGACGTACGGCTCGCCGACCGCCGACTTGCGCCCCGCCGCCGCGTTGATCTGCGCCGGGAGCCGCACACCGCGGTCGATGGCCAGTTCGGTCACCACCTTGTGCCCCGGCTGGTCGAGCCGGATCGACTTGATCTTGCCGACGGCGACGCCGAGGTAGGCGACCTCGAAGTTCTCGTGCAGGCCGGGCGAGGAGGAGAACTCCGCGATGATCGTGTACGGCCGGTCGACGATCTCGACCTTGACCACGTTCCGCAGCGCCCAGACCGTCAGCACCGCCGACAGGGTGAGGAAGAACGCGACGTTCAGGAGGATGCGCCTGCCGTTCACCGCCGGCCTCCCTGCTGGATGATCTGGTCGAGGAAGGGGAAGACCGGGCTGGAGGAGTCGTCCTTGGAGGCGTCGTTGTGGAATCCGCCCCGGATCGCGCCGAACAGCAGGAGCTGGCCGTCGTAGACGACCTTCGGCACGACCTCCTGGAACGCGGTGAGGCCCGCCATCAGCTCGTTGAGCTGCTCGGTGCTGGAGCCGAGCGTCGCCAGCGTCGGGTCCAGCCGTTTGATCATCGTGCGCAGCCGCTCGGCGCGGCCCGCGAACACCCGGTCGTTCAGCTCCTTGGCGGCGGCCGTCAGCTTGTCGACCGCGGCGATGATCTTCTCCTTGTTCGCCTCGACGAGGCCGATGGTCCGCTCGACGTCGCCCGACTCGAAGGTGCCCTTGTGCTTCTCCAGCATCCTGCCGAGCTTGGCGATCTGGTCGACGGCGTCGCCGAGGTCCTCCCGCTGGTCGGCGAACAGGGCGAGCAGGTCGCCCGACCGGGAGACCATGTCGTGGAGCTCCTCTCCCTGTCCGTCGAGCGCGGTGGCGCCCTCGTTCACCAGGGTCGCCACGTCGGCGCCGCTGATCGCCTTGAGGATCTCCCCCGCGCTGCCGGCGACCTGCTCGAACTGAGGCGCGACGCTGGTACGGGTGATCCGGTCGCCGCTCCGCAGATACGGGCCGCGGGTCATGTCGCCGCCCTCGGGCAGGGTGAGCTTCACATAGTTCTCGCCCAGCAGCGAGGTCTGCGCGACCTCCGCCGAGATCCCCGCGGGGATCTTGTAGGCGTCCTCGATGGAGAGGGTGACCTCCGACTCGTAGCCCACCAGCCGCACCCGGGTGACGCTGCCGATCTTGATGTCGCTCATCTGCACGCTGTGCCCGGCGACGAGGTTCTGCGAGTCGTCGAACCGGGCCACCAGCGTCAGCCTGCCGGTGGGCGCGCCGAGTGTGGAGGGGGTGCAGCCGCTGGCGGCCCCGGCGGCCGTCACGAGCGCCAGCAGCGCGAGGAGCCGCCTCATTCCTTCTCCCACTTGCAGTTGGCGAACACCGGTTGCGGCAGGAAGCACTCATCGCCGTCGGAGAGCCCGAGCTGGGTCATGAGGTTGCGCAGCGCCGGGTCCAGCGCGAGTTTCAGCGTCGCGGTGTGGGTCTTGGGGTCGTAGGTGCGCAGGAACGCGTCGGCGACCTCGGGCAGCGCGTTCATCAGCTCGCCGAGCCGTTCGCTGTTGCCCTTGAGCACCAGGGTGACCTGGGTGAGGACGCGGACGTCGTCGGCGAGCGTGCCCTCGTACTTCTCCAGCAGCACATCGCCGCTGCGCACCAGCTTGACCAGTCCCTTGATGAGCTTCTCGATCGACTCGCGCTCCCCGGCGAAGGCGCTGGTGGCGGTGGAGAGCTGCTCGATCATGTTGCCGAGCACGTCCTCCTTGCCCTGCACCACCTCCGAGAGCGCCGAGAGGTTCTGCGCCAGCTCGGCCAGGGAGTCGGCCTGCCCGCCGAGGGTCTGGGTGAGCCGCCCGGTCTCCTGGAGCACCCGGTTGAACGTCTGCCCGTTGCCCTCGAAGGACGCGGCGGCCTCACGGGTGATCCGCCTGGCCTGCACCGGGTCGATCGCGTCGAGGACCTTGGTGAACGCGTCGAGCGCGGCGTCGGTCTCCATCGGCAGGGAGGTGTCCTCGCGCCGGATGACGTGGCGGGAGGGCGCCTTCGGGCCGCCGCTGTAGGCCGGGTAGAGCACCAGGTTGCGCTCGCCGACGAGGTTCAGCGGCACGATCGACGCCTTGACGTCCGCGGGCAGCGGCACGTCCCCGCGCACGGTCGCCTCGACCTTGACCCGGTCGGCCTGGAGTTCGACGCTGTCGACGGTGCCGACGTCGATGCCCATCACCTTCACGTGCGAGCCGGCGTAGAAGCCGGTGGCGCGTTCGAAGTAGACGGTCAGATGTGTCTCGCCTCCGCCCACGACCGAGCAGCCGCCCGCCGGCAGCAGCGCGGCGGCCAGGCCGAGGACCGCGAGTTTCGCTCTGGAGATCACGGCCGTGCCTCCGGGGGCATGATGGTCCGGGTGTTCTGGAGCACGCCGAGGCCGGTGGCGACCGCGGCGAGGTTGCCGGTGTCACCGGCGTCGGCGATGCCGCGGAAGGTCGGGCCGAGCAGCGCCAGGACGGTGTTCAGGTTCCCGACGTTCGGCTCCAGCCGCTGGGTGATCGTGTGCAGGCTGGACAGCAGGCCGTCGAGTTCCCTGCCGCGCCGGTCCACCACGTCGGCCAGCGCGTCCACCGTGCGGCCGTTGCGGTCCAGGGCCCCGGCCAGGTCGTCGCGGTGCGCCGCGAGCGTCTTCAGCAGGGTGCGTGACGCCTCGATCAGCCGGGTCAGGTCGGCGTTCTTCGTCGCCAGCGTCCCGGTCAGCCGGCTGGCGTCGGAGATGAGCTGCTGGAACTGCGGGCTCTTCTCGTTCAGCGCGGCGTTCAGGGTGCTGATGTTCGTCAGCAGCCTGTTCATGTTCTTCTGCGAGGGGAGCGTGAGTTTCTCCGTCTCGTTCAGGATCTTGGTGAGCGCCGCCACGTCGAGTGTGCCGAGGTCGCCCGTCGTCTTGTTCAGGGCGTCCACGACCGTGTAGGGCGTCCCGGTGCGCTCCTTGGGGATGCGCCGCTCGTCCTCCGGCAGATCCTCCAGGTAGGGCTTCTGCACCGGCCCTGTGAGCTTGACGTAGCGGCCGCCCAGCAGGTTGGAGACCTGGACGTCGGCGCGGGTCCGCGGGCCCAGGTCGATGCCGCCGTCGATGCGGAAGGTGATGACGACGCGGCCGTGCTGGAAGTCGGGGTCGATGCCGGTGACGTCGCCGACCTTCACCCCGGCCAGCCGGACGTCGTCCTTGACCTGGACGCCTCCGGTCTCGGCGAACACGGCCGTCACGTCGTAGCCGCCGCGGAACAGGCCGAGCTGCCCGTAGAAGAAGGCGAAGGCGATGAGGGAGCCGCCGAGCGCCAGGGAGGCGACCGCGACGAGCCTGCGGTCGAAGTCGCGCAGCGACCTCAGGCGCGGGCGCCGGACACGGGGAAGGGCGGATCTCATCAGTTCCCTCCCGGAAGGCGCATCTCGGTCGGGCAGGAGCCCTGCACGACGTTCAGGCACATCGCGTTGACCCGCAGGTAGTGGCCGCCGTTGACGACGGTGAACAGGGAGCGCAGCGCGGGCGGCAGCCCCTGCACGATCGTCTGGAGGCGGTCGGCGTTGACCGCGGCGGTCCGCGCGAACCGGTCGAGGTTGGTGATGGCGCGGTCCAGTTCCCGCTGGTTGCCGCTGACCACCTGGTCCAGCACCGCGCTGACCTGTGCCAGCTCGCCGCTGGCCGAGGAGAGCAGGTCGGTGTTGCCGGCGAACGCCTCGCTGATGGCCACCAGGTCGTCGATGACCTGCGTGATCTGCCGGTCCCGCTTGACCGCCACGTTCGTGAGCGTGGAGTAGCTGTCCAGGATCGAGGTGAGCTGCTCCTTGCGCGCCGCGAACGTCTGGACGACGTCCTGCAGGTTGACGGTCATCAGGTTGAGGTCGTCGCTGTTGCCCTCCAGCATCGCGGCGACGGCCTGGAGGATCTTGTTGAGCTGCCGCGGGTCGAGGTTGCCGGTGAGCGGCCCGAGGGTGTTGACGATCTCGCCGAGGTCCACCACCGCCTTGGTGGAGGTGATCTTCGCGCCGTCCTCCAGCCATCCGCCGCCGCGGGCGCCGCCGGGCACCAGGTAGACCATCCGCTGGCCGACGAGGTTGCGCCAGCGGATCTCGGCGGTGCTGTCGGCGGGCAGCCGCACCGACCGGTCGACCTGCAAGGTGACCTCGGCCCTGCCGCGCACGACCTGCACCCTCGTCACCTTGCCGACCGGGGCGCCCGAGACCTTGACCAGGTCGCCCTCCATCAGCCCGCCGACGTCGTCGAAGCCGGCGCGCAGCTCGTACCGGTCGCCGTAGGAGGCGCCGACGATCTGCGCGCCGATGTAGTAGGTGAGGAACGAGGCGAGGACCGCGAAGACGACGACCTTGACCAGCGTCGCGCGGGCCGGTCCGTAGCGTCCGATCGTGCCGCGCGCCATCAGCCGTTCCCCTTCTTCTTCTTGTTCTTCGCCCCGTCCTTGTCGGTGTAGGTCCACTCCGCCGGGCACAGGTCCGGCAGTTCGTCGCACAGGTTGAGGGAGATGTAGAGGTTGGTGTTGCCCAGCAGGGTGCCCTCGGGGCCCGGCAGCTGCATGATCGAGGCGAGTCCGCCGAAGAGGCTGTTCAGGCCCTTGATCAGCGAGACCAGCTCGGCCTGGCGGCCGTAGAGGGTGCCGCTCAGCAGCGAGCCCTTGTCGATGAGGGTCGCCAGGTCGCCCCCGTTCTCCTTCAGCGTCCTGGCCAGGACGTCGGCCAGGACCGAGGCGTTGTCCAGGGTGGAGGTGAACGCCTCGGGGTCCTCGCCGAGGGTCTCGCCCAGGGTCGCGGTGCCGTCGAGGATCTGGTCGAGCGCGCCGGTCCTGTCGCCGAGCACGCCGGCCAGGGCCGCCGCGTCCTTCAGCGCCCGCGAGGTCTCCCGGCGGGTGCCGTGGAGCTGGTCGAGCACCTTCCGGGTGTTGTCGGTGGTGCGGCGGAGCTTCTCGCCGTTGCCGCGCAGCGCCTGGGCGAGGGTGTGCACCACCGTGGAGACGTCGTCGGGGTCGAGCGCCTCGGTCAGCTCGGCCAGGGGGCGGCCGGTGTCGGAGAGCTCGGCCGGGTCGGTGGTCTTGGTGATCTCCGCCTCGGACTTCAGGTACGGGCCGGTGCCCTCGCCGGAGCCGAGGTCGAGGGTGAGGTCCTTGGGTCCGAAGACCGACAGCGGCTCGATCGCGACCGAGGCGGTGACCGGCACCTTGATGTCCTCATCGACGCGGAACCGCACCACGGCCCGGCCGCGGGAGTCCAGGGACACCGATTCGACGCCGCCGACCGCCATTCCGCGGACCTTCACCTGCGAGCGCAGGTCCAGGCCCTGTCCGGCGCGGCCGAAGGTGGCGCTGTAGTAGTGCGACGGCGGGTCGGAGGGGACGGCTGCCACGCCCGCGGCCACCGCCGCCAGCGCGATCATGCCGCCGCCGATGAGCGCGAACCGCACCCGTGAGGAGCGGGAGAGGGAGAGGTCGGAGCTGCTCATCCGGTGATGCTCACCGTCCCCCCGTTGCCCCAGAAGATGTAGGACAGGAGCAGGTTGACCAGCACGATCGCCACTCCGGACTCGCGGATCGCCTTGCCTGCGGCGACGCCCACCCCGACGGGTCCGCCGCTGGCGTAGTAACCCCGGTAGCAGTGGATGAACATGATGATGAAGGCGAAGATGACGACCTTCAGGACGCTGTAGAAGACGTCCTGGGGCGGCAGGTACAGATGGAAGTAGTAGTCGTAGACGCCCGCCGACATCCCGAAGAACTGCACCGTGACGAATCTGGTCGCGAAGAAGCTGGAGAACAGCGCCAGCAGGTAGAGCGGGACCAGCGCGACGACGGTCGCGACGATGCGGGTGCACACGAGGTAGGCGATGGAGTTGATGCCCATCACCTCCAGCGCGTCGATCTCCTCGCTGATGCGCATCGCGCCGATCTCGGCGGTGCACGCGCTGCCCACCTGGGAGACCAGGGCGATCCCGGTGATGACCGGGCCCAGCTCGCGGATGTTGGAGAAGCTGGACACCAGGCCGGTGAAGGACTCGACGCCGATGCGCTGGAGGGACGGGTAGCCCTGGACGCCGACGATCGCGCCGGTGAGGAACGACATCGCGAAGATGACGAACACCATGCCGCCGCCGACGAAGAGGGCGTTGACACCGATCGTCATATCGCTCATGTGGCGCACGACGGTCTTGCCGTACTTGCGGCGAATGATCAGGTCGACCACCAGGTGGTGCACGACCCGGCCCAGGAAG
>JAFACJ010001119.1 GCA_023425615.1 Actinomycetes bacterium | reverse complement strand
GCGCAGGGCCGCCTGCGCGTCGAGCCGGAGGCCGCCGAGGCTCATGGCCTTCGCCGTGCGGACCCCGACGGCCCGGCTCAGCCGGGCGGTCATCCCGCCGCCGGGGAACGCGCCGATCCGCACGTGGGTGTCGGCGAACATCGCCCGCGGGCCGCCGATCAGGAAGTCGCAGCCCAGGGCCAGTTCGAGGCCCCCCGCGACGGCCGGTCCGTCGACCGCCCCGATCAACGGCTTGGACAGCCCGCCGAAACGGCGGATGAGGACGCCGACGGCCCGCCGGTCCGCCCCGGCGGCGGCGAAGACCTTCAGGTCGAGCCCGGCGCAGAACGCCGGCCCGGAGCCGGTGATCACACCGGCTCGCACCGTGTCGTCCTCTTCGAACCTGGTCAGCGCCTCGTCGAGCGCGGTGACCAGGGCGGGCGAGAGGGCGTTACGGGCGCCGGGCCTGTTGAGGGTGAGCGTCAGCACGCCATCGGCCGACTCGGTGAGCAGGACGGCGTCGGTTTCGGTCTTCTCGCTCATCAGAAGACCCCGTATCCGCCGTCGAGGCGAAGGCAGTCGCCCGTGTGGAACGAGGAGGCCGGGCTCGCCAGGTAGATGGCGACCCCGGCCCAGTCCTCCGGGGTGCCCCAGCGCCGCAGCGGGATCCGTGACATCACCTTCTCGGAGACCGCCGGGTTCTCCAGCCAGCCGTCGAAGACGGGGGAGCGGGTCCAGCCGGGCAGCACCGCGTTGGCGCGGATCCCGTACCGGCCGAACTCCACGGCCAGCGAGCGGGACAGGGACAGCAGCGCCCCCTTGGCGGCCGCGTAGGCCTGTTCGCGCGGCGCGCCGAACAGGGCGGCGATGCTGGAGGTCAGGACGATGCTGCCGCCGTTGCCGAGCTCGACCATGTGCCGCGCGGCCTCCCGCGTGGTGAGGTAGGCGCCCTCCAGGTCGATCCGCATGAGGTCGCGCCACTGCTGGAGCGTCGAGTCGAGGAAGGGAGGACTGGTCATCGCGTTGGCGAGCGCCGCGTTGGCGAAACAGGAGTCCAATCGGCCGAACTCCCCGACCGTGCGGATGAAACCGGCGACGACGGCCTCCTCGTCGCGGATGTCGACCTCGTAGACGGCGACCCGGCGGCCGTGCGCGGCGAGCTGCTCGGCCGCCGCCTTGTTCTTCTCGGGGCTGCGGCCCCAGACGCACACGTCGGCCCCGGCTCGGGCCAGTCCTTCGGCCATGCCGAGCCCCACGCCGGAGTTGCCGCCGGTGACGAGGGCGACCTGGCCGGTCAGGTCGAGGGGATGGGGGGTGCTCATGGGAGGCTCCTTCCCGGAACGAGCGAGCTATGAGCTAAATTAGCTTACTAATATATCTAGATCTAGATCCGGTGGCGGTTTCGCCGCCGCCGTCGGGAAGGGGCGGGCATGGGCATGCTGGACGGCCGCAGCGCGGTGGTCACCGGGGCCGCGCAGGGGATCGGGTACGAGATCGCCAGGGCGCTGGGCGCGGAGGGCGCCAGGGTGCTGGTGAGCGACATCAACGGGGACGCGGCGGAGGAGGCCGCCGAACGCCTGCGCAAGGAAGGGGTGGCCGCGGAGGCCGCGCGCTGCGACGTCACGGACGAGGCGGAGGTCGCGGCGCTGATCGCCCGCTGTACCGAGGTGTTCGGGCCGGTGGAGATCATGGTCAACAACGCCGGGTTCACCCGCGACGCCACCCTGCGCAAGATGCCGCTGGAGGACTTCCGCGCGGTGCTGGACGTCCATGTGACCGGGGCCTGGAACGGCACCCGGCACGCCGCCGAGGTCATGCGCGAGCAGGGGCGCGGCAGCATCGTGAACATCTCCTCCATCTCCGGCAAGGTCGGCAACTTCGGCCAGACCAACTACAGCGCCGCCAAGGCGGGTCTGGTCGGCCTCACCAAGGCGTCGGCGAAGGAGCTGGCCAAGGCCGGGGTCCGGGTGAACGCCGTGCAGCCCGGCCTCATCCGCACGGCGATGACCGAGGCGATGCCGCGCCGGGCGTGGGAGATGAAGATGGCCGAGATCCCGATGGCGCGTGCCGGGGAGCCCGCCGAGGTGGCCCAGGTCGTCCTGTTCCTGGCCTCCGACATGTCCAGCTACCTCACCGGCACCGTGATCGAGGTCACGGGCGGCCGCTACATGTGACACCCCGCAGTCGAGAACAGGAACGGAACATGCGCGTATTCACGGGTATCGAGGACCTCCGCAAGGCCCAGGGCGAGGTCCTGGGGACCAGCGACTGGCTGACGGTCGGCCAGGACCGCATCAACGGCTTCGCCGAGACGACCGAGGACCGGCAGTGGATCCACGTCGATCCGGAGAAGGCGGCCGACGGCCCGTTCGGAGCCACGATCGCCCACGGCTACCTGACGCTGTCGCTGCTCCCGCACTTCGCGAACCAGAACTACCGCATCGAGGGCGTCCGGATGGCTGTCAACTACGGGCTGAACAAGGTGCGGTTCATCACCCCCGTCCCGGTCGGCTCGCGGTTGCGCGGGACCACCGAGCTGGTCGAGGTCACCGAGCTCGACGGCGGGGCGCAGCTGCTCTTCCGCACGACCATCGAGCTGGAGGGCGCGCCGAAGCCCGCCTGCGTCGCCGAGACCCTCAGCCGCCAGTACTTCTGACCCGCGACGCCCGTGACGCGCTCGCCGCCGGGCGGGCGGTACGAGAAAGGAAGAACGATGGCCCCTCAACTGCGTGAGGCAGTGATCTGCGAACCGCTGCGCACCCCCGTCGGGGGATACGGCGGGGTCTTCAAGGACGTCACCGCCGCCGAGCTCGGCGCCACCGTGGTGCGCGCGCTGCTGGAGCGGACCGGCGTCCCGGCGGAGGCCGTCGATGACGTCCAGCTCGGCCAGTGCTATCCCAACGGGGAGGCGCCCGCGATCGGGCGGGTCGTGGCGCTGGACGCGGGCCTGCCGGTGGAGGTTCCGGGCCTGCAGCTCGACCGCCGGTGTGGTTCGGGCCTGCAGGCGGTGCTCAACGCCGCCATGCAGGTGCAGACCGGCGCCGCCGAGCTGATCGTGGCCGGTGGGGTGGAGTCCATGAGCCAGGCCGAGTTCTACTCCACCGGGGTGCGCTGGGGGACGCGCGGCAGCGGCACGATGCTGCACGACCGCCTCGCCCGCGGGCGCGTGACGGCCGGCGGCGCCAACTATCCTGTGCCCGGCGGCATGCTGGAGACCGCCGAGAACCTCCGCCGCGAGTACTCCATCCCGCGTGAGGAGCAGGATCTGCTGGCCCTGCGCTCGCACGAGAAGGCGGTGGCGGCGCAGAAGGAGGGCAGGTTCGCCGACGAGATCGTGCCGGTCACCGTGCGCGGGCGCAAGGGCGAGACCGTGGTGGACGCCGACGAGCACCCGCGTCCCGACAGCACCCTGGAGAAGCTGGCCTCGCTGCGGCCGGTGCTCGGCCGGCAGGACCCGGAGGCGACGGTGACCGCGGGGAACGCCAGCGGCCAGAACGACGGGGCCGCCGCGTGCATCGTCACCACTCCGGAGGAGGCCGCCGCGCGGGGACTCCGGCCGCTGGCCAGGCTGGTGTCCTGGGCGGTGGTGGGGGTGCCCCCGCGCACGATGGGCATCGGGCCGGTCCCCGCGACGGAGAAGGCGCTGCGCCGGGCCGGGCTGAAGCTGGCGGACATCGACCTGATCGAGCTGAACGAGGCGTTCGCCGCCCAGGTGCTGGCCTGCACCCGCGCGTGGGGGTTCGGCGAGGCGGACTTCGAGCGGCTCAACGTCAACGGATCGGGGATCTCCCTGGGCCATCCGGTGGGCGCCACCGGCGGGCGCATCCTGGCCACCCTGCTGCGCGAGATGGAGCGCCGCCAGGCGCGGTACGGGCTGGAGACCATGTGCCTGGGCGGCGGGCAGGGTCTTGCCGCGGTGTTCGAAAGGGTATGATCCGTCATCTGAATGATGAATCAATAGATTATCTAGCTAATTTAACCTAAAGTGGTCCTATGAGTGCTGAGGTGGAGGAGGGGCGGACAGGCCGGCGGGTCCGCGTCCCCAAGATGGCGGAGCTGGTGGCCGCGCAGCTGCGCCGCAAGATCGTGCGCGGCGAGCTGGCGGGCGGTTCGGCCCTGCCCGCCGAGAGCACCCTCATGGAGGAGTTCTCGGTCTCGCGGCCGACCCTGCGGGAGGCCTTCCGGGTCCTGGAGTCCGAGGCGCTGATCAGCATCCGGCGCGGCGCCCGTGGCGGCGCGCAGGTGCAGGTGCCGCAGGGGGAGGTGGCGGCCCGGTACGCCGGGCTGGTCCTGGAGCACCGTGGCACGACGCTCCAGGACCTCTACGAGGCGCGCAACCTGATCGAGGCCCCGTGCGCGGGACTCCTCGCCCGGAAGGCCACCGAGGAGGACCTCGACCGGCTGCGCGCCGCGGTGCACGAGGCCGAGCGGCTCATCGACGACCCTTCTGCCTTCATCCGCGCGCACATGCGGTTCCACGCTCTGGTGGTCGACCTGTCGGGGAACGAGACCATGCGGGTCCTCAACGGCATGGTCCGGCACATCATCGACCAGGCGAACTGGTCGCACGTGGACCTGGACGCGGGGAGCCCGGAGAACGTCGTCGCGAACCGGAAGGGATTCCGGGCGCACGTGCGGCTGGTGGAACTGGTCGCCGCCGGGGAGCACGAGGCCGCCGAGGACCTGTGGCGCTTCCACCTCCAGGAGGCGGGCAGGTACCTGCTGAACAACAGGTCGCTGACCACCGTGCTCGACCTGCTCGACTAGAGGGCCGCACCAACGATCACGCCGTGACCGGTACCCGGTCACGGCGTGATGGCGATGGACCCTCAGCCCTCGGAGCGGCGGACGTCGCCGTTCTTCGGCACGCTCTCCCCCCAGGCCATCCAGAGCTCGATCTCGCGCCGCTCGTCGCGGCGCCGGATGCGGCCCTCCTGCTGCGGGTTGGGCACGGGCCCCAGCTGCATCCGCCCCCTGGGGTCGGGCTCGCACACCCATGCCTCGCCGTCGAGGTCGTAGCTCAGGCCCTGGTGCCAGTAACCGTCGGGGTCCCGCCGGACCGCGGCGTCCATCCTGGTCGCGGACCTGACCGTCCCGTCGCCGGAGGCGATCACGCCCACGTGGAAGTCCCGCTGGCCGAAGAGGAAGTGGCCGACCTCGACCGTGCCGTCGGCGTAGCGGTTGGCCCACGAGTACCAGGTCGTGTAGTCGACGTCGTGCAGGGGGTCCTTGGCGACGTACAGCCGCGCACCCGGCCGCATGTACGCCTCCTCCCAGAACATGAAGCCCCGCACCGGCCTGCCGAGCACGGTGCCGGCCACCTCCCAGGTCTGGGTGAGGTACAGGAGGCCGGAGTCCCTGCCGGGCAGGTACCACTGGAGGGCGGGGCAGGCCAGGTCGCCGCCGAGGTCGACCGTCCCCTCCTCGACGTAGGTCAGCCGGTCGGCGGTCAGGGTCAGCTCCAGTGAGCGTTCCCGCGCCCCCTCCTCCGGGGTGAACCGCACTCCGCCGGGGACCGGTGTGCGGA
>JAFACJ010001110.1 GCA_023425615.1 Actinomycetes bacterium | reverse complement strand
GATCGGTGCGCTGATCGCCGAGGCGATGGACAAGGTGGGCAAGGAAGGCGTCATCACGGTCGAGGAGAGCAACGCCTTCGGCCTGGAGCTGGAGCTCACCGAGGGCATGCGGTTCGACAAGGGCTACATCTCGCCCTACTTCGTGACCGACCCCGAGCGGATGGAAGCGGTCCTCGAGGACCCCTACATCCTCATCGTCCAGGGCAAGGCGTCCTCCAACAAGGACCTGCTGCCGGTCCTCGAGCAGGTCATGCAGGCCGGCAAGCCGCTGCTGATCATCGCCGAGGACGTCGAGGGCGAGGCCCTGGCCACCCTGGTCGTCAACAAGATCCGCGGCATCTTCAAGTCCGTCGCCGTCAAGGCCCCGGGCTTCGGTGACCGCCGCAAGGCCATGCTCGGCGACATCGCCACCCTCACCGGCGGCCAGGTCATCTCCGAGGAGGTCGGCCTCAAGCTCGACTCGGTCGTCCTGGAGCAGCTCGGCCGCGCCCGCAAGGTCGTCATCGCCAAGGACGAGACCACCATCGTCGAGGGCGCCGGTGACGCCGGTGAGATCGCGGGCCGGGTCAACCAGATCCGCACCGAGATCGACAACACCGACTCCGACTACGACCGCGAGAAGCTCCAGGAGCGCCTGGCCAAGCTCGCGGGCGGTGTCGCGGTCATCAAGGCCGGCGCCGCCACCGAGGTGGAGCTCAAGGAGCGCAAGCACCGCATCGAGGACGCCGTCCGCAACGCCAAGGCCGCGGTCGAGGAGGGCATCGTCCCCGGTGGTGGCGTCGCGCTGCTGCAGGCGTCCGTGAGCGCCTTCGACAAGCTGGACCTGTCCGGCGACGAGGCCACCGGTGCCGCCATCGTGAAGAAGGCGCTGGAGGAGCCGATCAAGCAGATCGCCGTCAACGCCGGCCTCGAGGGCGGCGTCGTGGTGGAGAAGGTCCGCTCGCTGCCCGCGGGCCAGGGCCTGAACGCCGCGTCCGGCGAGTACGTCGACATGTTCGCCGAGGGCATCATCGACCCGGCGAAGGTGACCCGCTCGGCGCTGCAGAACGCCGCGTCCATCGCGGCCCTGTTCCTGACCACCGAGGCCGTCATCGCCGAGAAGCCGGAGAAGAACCCGGCTCCGGCGGGCATGCCCGACGGCGGCGGCATGGACTTCTAAGGGTCCACCTGTCACCAGGAACCACTGAAAGGGCGGTCTCCCCCGGGAGGCCGCCCTTTCGGCTTCCCCGCCCGCCCCGTCAGCGGGAGGGCGCGGCCGGGGTGGTGGTGACGGGCGGGAGCTCCTGCCGGGAGAGGTCGTCATAGCGCGCGCGGGCGGCGACGATCTCATCGGCGTGGCGTTCGGACCAGGTCTTGATGCCGGCCATGAGCTCGATGACGCTGCGGCCGAGATCGGTCAGCTCATAGGAGACCTTCGGGGGGATCGTCGGGTAGACGGTGCGGGTGAGCATGCCGTCGCGCTCCATGTCCCGGAGCGTCTGGGTGAGGCTCTTCTGGGTGATGCCGTCGAGGCGGCGGCGCAGTTCGCCGAAGCGCAGGGGCCCGCCGCTCAGGGCGCTGACCAGGAGGCACGTCCACTTGTCGGCGATGGCGCTGAGGACGGTGCGGGAGGGGCAGTACGCGAGGTAGGCGTTGGCGTCCCAGCGAACGCACACCTCGGAGGTGGTATCCATAAGGTACCTATACCACTAAAAGGTGCCTTCTTCCGCTGAGATACCACTCCCGGGAGGATCGAACCATCGACGATCCCCTTGGAGGAGAAATGCGCATCATCACGCAGAAGCGGTTCGGCGAGGCGGCGGACGTGCTGGAGCTCGCCGAGGCGCCGCGGCCCGAACCCGGGCACGGGCAGGTGCTGGTCCGGGTGGAGGCGGCGGGCGTCAACCCGGCGGACTTCGCGGTGAGCGCCGGATACTACCCGCTGCTGGGCGAGCCGCCCTTCACGCTCGGCTGGGACGTGGCGGGGACGGTCGAGGCCGTGGGGCCCGGCGTCACCCGGTTCACGCCCGGCGACCGGGTGTTCGGCATGCCGGCCTTCCCCGCCGAGGCGAGCACCCACGCCGACCAGGTCCTGGCCTCGGCCGGCGAACTCGCCTTCCGCCCCGACGCGCTGAGCGCGGCCGAGGCGGGGGCGCTGCCGCTGGCGGGGCTGACCGCCTACCAGGCGCTGGCGGGCACCGCGCGGCTGGCCGAAGGGCAGCGGGTGCTGATCCACCGCGCCCCCGGCGGCGTCGGGCACCTGGCCGTGCAGATCGCCAAGGCACTCGGCGCGTACGTCATCGCGACGGCCTCGGCGGGCAAGCATCCGTTCGTCGGCTCCCTGGGCGCCGACGAGGTCATCGACTACCAGGCCGTCGACTACACCGAGGTGCTCTCCGACCTCGACGTCGTCTTCGACCTCGTCTGCGGGGAGAACGGCCCGCGCTCGGCGTCGGTCCTGAAGAAGGGCGGTCTGCTCATCAGCGCGCTGCCCGGCGACATGGGCCTGACCCCGGACGAGGCGGCGGCGCTGGGCGTCCGCCTGGAACCGGTGCACGTCCGCCCCTCCGCCCACGACCTGGAGCGGCTCGCCGCGCTGGCCGAACGCGGCGCGCTGAAGGTGCACGTCGACCGTGAGTTCCCCCTCACCGAAGCCGCCGCCGCCTACGCCTTCGTCGGCTCGGGGCAGACCGTCGGCAAGGCGGTCATCATTCCCTGAATAATGGTGTTGCGGGGGTCGGTGATCGCGGGCATAGTTCTGGATGTCAGCGGAACGGCAGAAACGGAGAGGAGCGGAAAATGGAACTCACACCTCGGGTGCGGGACCACAGGAATATCCTCTCCAGAACGCGG
>JAFACJ010001155.1 GCA_023425615.1 Actinomycetes bacterium | reverse complement strand
TTCTGGGGTCGCATGCAGACCGAGCTGCTCAACCGCCGTCGCTGGCGCACCCGCATCGAACTGGCCAACGCGATTTCGAGTACCTGGAGATCTTCCACAACCGGCAACGCCGCCACAGCTCGCTGGGCATGCTCACCCCAATCGAGTATGAAAGGCTCCACCCGATCGCCCTGTCCGTAGCCTGACGCCAACCGACACGGCTCCGAGAAACCCGGGGAACATCATCCACAACGCGCTCGAAACCCTCCGCGCCTCAACCGAACGTACGCACTAACCTGAGCCAACTCGGGTCAGATACGTCGGCGAGGCGCAGTCGTGCCCGAGCCGAACCGTCTCGGCGACCGCCTCCAACTCAAGCCAGTTCAATGCCGGTGTGGTCCCCGCGAACAGCCGGGCCGCCGAGGCAGTCAAGGCCCTCTTCAGCTGGCCTGTTCTCCCGTCGTGTTCCTGGGCGAGGACACCGACCTCCCGCAACGGCCGGGCGAGCCCCGACCGAGGTTGATGCCCTGCCCGTCCGCCATTTGCTCGGCGCGATGAATGATCTCATCGATCTCGCGTTCATAGAGCCCGAGATCCTCGACGGCCTGCACGAACCCAAGCACCTTTACCTGAATCGCAAGTTCCAGATCAGCTTCTTTGCATACGGCGCGATCTTCCTCAAGCGCGCCCTCGGTTATCGAAATAGCAGTCAACCTGCCCAAAAGTGGATCTTGCGAAGCGGTGACTACCCTTTCAGCAAAACCGGCAACCATTTCGATGGTCCGACCGCGATCAAAGCGTTTCTTGACTGCAATCTCAAACGCAGCGTTGACCACTGCAGCGATCGCGTCGTTCGACTGCTCACGCGGCAACGCAGCCACCCGCTCGCGGTCATACCCGGCCATAGCCCTCAACGTCTGACCAATCACCGATCTCGGTTGAATACCCGCATCATTGCCGCCACCTTTGGTAGCAGCACTTACACGCGTACCACACCGAGATCGTCCAGCCTTCCGGCGCCAACGATCCAGCCGCTTCTCCGCCGCCCTGACCAACTCCGCCACATCCCGTTCAGATAGACGCGCTGTCCGAACTGATTCTTCGAGAATAGGTAGAACCAGCAGTCGATCACGACGTCGAAGATCAAGTGGATGGGCTTCCCCCATAGCCAGATCAACGAGCGCCTTAACGACATCGGGCGCGACCGGAGTACGCCTCTGCCTCGTGAGGATGACTGAAACGAAGGTTTGCGCCGCTTCGGCATCGACGTCTTGGGCAAACATTCGCCGCATCGCTACAATCCATGCTTGGTAGATCAGCTCGGGTGCCGAGACAGGGTGGACCATCAGGAGCAATGTATGCTGCATACTTTGATAAATCAGATACTGCCATACACGCTTCCCGGCACCCGTCGCCGGCACCAGGGTCACCTCTCCTGCCTCCCGTACCACCGTCTCGCTACCTCCACTGTCATCTTCACGGGTCTGCTGCACCGATAGGTGACAGTCGTAGTCACGCGGCTTGACTGGCCGGTGGGGTCATGATGGTCTCGTACTCGATAGGGGTCAACCGGGACAGGGATCGTTGGCGTCGACGGCGGTGGTAGGTCCGTTCGATCCGGGTCACGATCGCGGTCCTCAGTTGCTGCCGGGTCGTCCAGGTTCGGCGGTCGAGGACGTTGTTCTGTAGCAGGCCGAAGAACGATTCCATGGCAGCGTTGTCGCCGGCGGCGCCGACCCTGCCCATCGACCCGATCATGTGGTGCTGGTTGAGGGCGTGGACGAGTTTCCGGCTTCGGAATTGGGCGGGCCGCGGTCGGTGTGCAGCACGCAGCCGGCCACGTCACCACGGCGGGCTACGGCGTTGTGCAGGGCGTTGACGGCCAGCCTCGAGTTCATCCGTGAGTCGATGGAGTAGCCGACGATCCGGTGGGACCACACGTCCTTGATCGCGCACAGGTAGAGCTTGCCCTCACCCGTGCGGTGCTCGGTGATGTCGGCCAGCCACAACCGATTCGGGCCGTCCGTGGTGAAGTCGCGCCGCACCAGATCGTCGTGCACTGGCGGACCGACCTTGCCGCCCTTGCCCCGACGCTTGCGCTTGCTGAACGCGCTCCACCAGCCCATGCCGGAGCAGATTCTCCAGGCGGTGCGCTCGACCATCGGCTGGCCGGCAGCGCGGGCCTCATCGGCCAGGAACCGGTAGCCGAACTCCGGGTCGTCGCGATGGGCGTCGAACACCACCGCCGACGCCAACAATCCCTGCCCCGGTTGACCCTATCGAGTACGAGACCATCATGACCCCACGGGCCAGTCAGACCGCGTGGCTTGAACAGTCACTGCCGGTGCAGTAGACCCATCAACCAGTACCTACGGGCTTTATGAACACGGGCTAATCGGAAAGCAATGGAAGGCTATTCCTTGAGGCCGAGCCTCATTCGCGCTTGCGTCCTCACCTCTGGGTTTTTATCTTCTGCCAGGGTCCGGAGGAATCGGTGTGGGGTTTGAGGGGCGGTGGCTAGCCACCATCGAACGTTTATGGAGCGGTCGCGCACAAGCTCTTCGAGGGTGTCCTCTTCAGGGCTCACGGTCTGCACGAGTGCCCACCGTACGGGTGCTGACTTGTCACGCGCAAGCTGTCGTCGTTGTTCCTGGGTGGTTGATGGGTTCACTGCGGCTCTTGCACGCACTTTGGGATCAGGGTCCCCTACAAGAGTGGCTAGGATATGTGGGTCGCATGTCGTTTCTGCCATGCCACCGCGGACCGCGGCGGAGGGGTCCCTGACGAGAATGCTCTTAAGGTCCTGGTCGATTGACTGGGACTCGGCGAGGAGGCGGCGGATGTCTTCGTCGCTTGATCGACAGATCGCCTCGTGTACATGGCGGTCAGCGCTTGGGTTTGTGAGTACCGCGTAGCGGACGTCGAAGCTTGGGTCGTCCACTAGGCTGGCAAGGACTGGTGGTGGACAATTCGGGTTTTCCGCTAGGGCTTGACGGACTTTGCTGTTCGGATCAGCCGCAAGGCGGTGAAGCAGATGTTCCGGAAGATCGGGTCGGCCAGCCACGGCACACCTGACTTTCGGGTTCTTGTCATCGGCGAGGAGCCTGATGGCTTCCTGGCTGGTGGCGGCGTCCCGCGCAAGTTCGATTCGATGATCGGCCTTGCCGGGAAGCGAGACCTCAGCGGGGGCCCGGCCCACCTCGGGCTGGTTCGTTGAGCTGTGGTCCATCAGAGATCCTTTCCATACGTGCTGCGGTGCCGGGCCATTGGAATGGGCACCGGCACCGAAGCACATGGCGTTTCGTTACAATCTACCTGCAGCTCTTGAGCTGACCAGGCGGGCAATGCTTGTGTTTGTAGACGTATAAGGTAACAAACGCCGCTTCCCATAGTCGAGCCTGGAAGTATCCCTTGACATTTTCCTTGACCCAAGTGTAGCCGCACGCACTGTATGATGAGTAATACTTGCTACATTTGTCGAGCTGCTCCTTGGGCCCGCCCGCACCGTTCTTCGTGATACCGTACTTCCAGATCGAACCTGTTCGCAGGTTGAATATCTTGTAAACCTTGCACTTGGTGTTCCTGTTCTTCTTCGCGGTCTTCGAATTGTTGCTGGGCCATGGAACTTTAACCTTGGTCGTCGGCACGGTTACGGTGCAGCCAACGACGGCGCACACCGTGATGAATGCGGCCATTAATGCTATGACTGCGGCAGCCGCCGCGATGGCGCCGCCTCCAAGGACGGCAGCCGGGATGGCGATAGCTACTTGGCCATCGATGTCAAGGCTGTTGATCGGATCAGCTGGGTAGGTGTACGCATTTGCGTTTCCTCCGTAAATTCGGGCAGCCTGAAGGAATCGCCCTGTTGTCGGGTTGTAGAGGCGCACGCCCATCAGCACCATGCCTGCGGACGGATCGGTTTCTCGCCCAGTTGAGCCAAGCCATGCGTAGCCCTCGTCGCCGGCCGTGCTCGTATGTGGCACTCCATACTCGTCATATCCGAGTGCAGTGGTCAGACCCGGATCGTTCCCGTGTATCGTTGCGACGATATCGCCGTGCAGGTTGGCGATCTGCCAGTTGAGCGTGGAGTCGGCGCTGTTCCAGATTGCGGACATGCCACTCAGGGTGGTTATCGGACGCGTGAAGTCGTTTGCCCCCACCTGTGTCCATGCCGGAATGTCACTGTCGTCGCTATAGTGGTGGATCGACGTCGTAAGCGCCCCGCCAGCATCGTCGTCCCAGGACCGAACTCGGTCGCTGTCCACGTCGAGGGCGTAGCTGACGGTGCGACCGCCCTGGCTGGTGCTTTGGGCCGTCACAGGCAGACCAACGAACGCGAGCCGAACCCGATTCGCCTACTGCCCGCTGCAGTATTAGCCCGGATGG
>JAFACJ010001150.1 GCA_023425615.1 Actinomycetes bacterium | reverse complement strand
CGCTTCAACGTGGGGGTCGTGGCGTTCGCCGGCACCGCCACCGTCGTCGCCTCCCCCACCGACGACCGCGTCGAGGCGCTGCGCTCCATCGACAACCTCGTCCTCGACCGCCGCACCGCGATCGGCGAGGCGGTGTTCGCCTCCCTCCAGGCGATCAGGACGTTCGACGCCGGCAACGGCTCCGACCCGCCGCCCGCCCACATCGTGCTGCTGTCCGACGGCGACAACACCTACGGGCGCTCCATCAGCGAGGCGGTGATCGCCGCCCGCGACGCCAAGGTCCCCGTCTCCACGATCGCCTTCGGCACCCCTTACGGCACCGTCACGATCGAGGGCGAGACCACGACCGTCGACGTCAACAAGGTGGCGCTGCGCGCCCTGGCCGAGCAGACCGACGGGCGCGCCTACGAGGCCGAGGACTCCGAGCAGCTCTCCCAGGTCTACAACAGCATCGGCACCTCGCTGGGCTGGCAGCTGGAGAACAAGGAGATCACCCACTTCCTCACCCTGCTGGCCGCCCTCCTGGCCATGGCCACCGGGGGCCTGTCGCTGCTGTGGTTCTCCCGCCTCCCCTGAGCGCAGTCCGGTCACCTGCGGGCACCCTCCGGGGGGCGACCCCCGGACCCCCGCACGGGAACAGGCGATCCTCGCTCCGCTCCGGTCACCTGTTCCCGCCCACTAGGCTGGTCGGCCGTGGGGGATCACTACTTCTCGGCCGAGCCCGCGGCGGCCAGCAGGCGGGGCAGCGTCGACCTGGTGCTGCGGGATCTGCATCTGCGGCTGGAGACCGACCGGGGGATGTTCTCGCCCGACCGCGTCGATGCGGGCACCCGGATCCTGCTGGACACCGTCCCGCCCCCGCCCCCGCGGGGGAACCTGCTGGACCTGGGGTGCGGGTACGGGCCGATCGCGCTCACCCTCGCCGCGCGGGCGCCGGAGGCGACCGTCTACGGGGTCGACGTGAACCGGCGGGCGCTGGAGCTGGCGCGGGAGAACGCCGCCGCCGCGGGCCTGCGCAACGTGAGGTTCACGACGGCCGAGGAGCTCGACCCCGCGCTCACCTTCGCCGCGCTGTGGTCCAACCCGCCGATCCGGATCGGCAAGCAGGCGCTGCACGAGCTGCTGGACACCTGGCTGGCGCGGCTGGAGCCCGGCGCCCTCGCCCATCTCGTGGTCCAGAAGCATCTGGGCAGCGACTCCCTGCAGCGCTGGCTCACCGAGTCCGGCCGGCCGGCCACCCGGCTGGCCTCCCGTTCGTCATACCGCATCCTGGAGGTCCAGGCCCGTGCCCGCCCCTGAAACCCGCAGGCAGCTGCGCGCCACCGACGTCAAGCGGCTCAACCGCACCTGGCGGCGCGCCACCACCGGGCGCCTCGGACTGCTGGTGGAGTCCGTCACCCAGCCGTTCAACACCGGCTCGATCTTCCGCAGCGCCGCGGTGTTCGGCGTCGAGCACCTGTGGCTGGCCGGCAACGCCACCCCGCCCACCCATCCCGGCGCGCAGAAGACGGCGCTCGGCACCGACCGGCTCGTCCCCTGGCACCACGCCGGCACCTCCGCCGAAGCCGTCCGGGAGGCGCGCGCCGAGGGGTTCCGGATCATCGCGCTGGAGCTGACCGGCGACGCCGTCCCCCTGCACGAGGCGCCCCTGGAGGGCGACGTGTGCCTGGCGGTCGGCGGGGAGGACCACGGCTGCTCCCCCGCCCTGCTGGCGGCCTGCGACGCCGTCGCCTACATCCCGCAGGTGGGCAGGGTCGGCTCCCTCAACGTCGCCGTCGCCACGGCCGTGGCGCTGGCGGAGATCCGCCGCAGGGAGTGGGCGGCGCAGGGCTGACCCGCGCCGCCGGGCTGACCCATACTGGGGAAGGTGCGCTACGCCTTCCTCGATCATGACGGCCCGATCGCCTTCGCCCACCGCGGCGGCGCCCTCGGCGCCCCCGAGAACACCATGACCGCCTTCCAGCGCGCGGTGGACCTGGGCTACGGCTATATCGAGACCGACGCGCAGGCCACCGCCGACGGCGTCCTGCTGGCCTTCCACGACCCCCATCTGGGCCGGGTCACCGACCAGCGCGGTCTCGTCTCCCGCCTCCCCTACCGGCGGGTCGCCTCCGCCCGGGTGGCGGGAAGCGAGCCGATCCCGCTGCTGGAGGACGTCCTCGGCGCCTTCCCGCAGACCCGCTTCAACATCGACATCAAGGACGAGCCGGCGATCGGGCCGCTGGTGCGGGTCCTGCACCGCACCGGGGCCTGGGACCGGGTGTGCATCACGTCCTTCTCCACCCGGCGGCTCGCCCAGCTCCGGGTGCGGGCCGCGCTGTTCACCCGGGAACCGGTCTGCACCGCGCTCGGCCCCACCGGCGTCGCCGCGGTCAGGCTCGGCGGGCCGCTCGCCCGCGCCGCCGCCGAGGGCGTCGCCTGCGCCCAGATCCCCTACACCCTGGGCCCGCTGCCCTTCGCCACCTCCTCCTACATCGCCCATGCCCACGCCCTGGGCCTTGTCGTGCACGCCTGGACGGTCAACGCCGCCCCCGCCATGGAGCGGCTCCTCGACGCCGGGGTGGACGGGATCATGACCGACGATCTGGAGAAGCTCCGCGACGTCATGGCCTGCCGCGGCCTGTGGCAGGCCGCCGCCCGCTGACGGGCCGCCACCCGCCGTCCGTTGACCCGGCCGTAACTCACAGGGTTGGAAGCGTGCCGGGGCGGGAATCTTGCAACGGTATCCAGCCTTGGCCATAACAGGACCGCAAGCCGTCTGGGAGGCGTTTTTCGATGGCAGAGCGCGCACTTCGCGGCACCAGGCTCGGGGCGACGAGCTACGAGAACGACCGGAACACCGACCTGGCCCCCCGCCAGGAGGTGTCTTACACCTGCCCGAAGGGCCACCACTTCACCGTCACCCTCGCCACCGAGGTGGAGGTGCCGATGACATGGGACTGCCGCAACTGCGGCGTCCCGGCACTGCTGATGGACGGCGAGGTACCCGTGGCCAAGAAGGGCAAGCCGCCGCGTACCCACTGGGACATGCTACTAGAACGGCGTTCCATCGAGGACCTGGAGGAGGTCCTGGCCGAACGCCTCGCCATCTTGCGGGCGGGCCGCCGCAAGAGCGCCTGATCCACCCGAGGTGAAGGGCACGCCCCTGGGGCGCGCCCTTCATTCTCGCAGACCCCCGCCTCCCGCTTCGCCGACTCTGGAACGCTCCCTCACCACCGAACCGCCTCCCCGCGCCCCGGCCCCCGGCTTCGCCATACGGCACGCGGAGCCCCACGCACCGCTCAGCCCCTGCCTCCGGCTTCGCCATACGGCACGCGGAGCTCCGCACACCGCTCAGCCCCGGCCCCCAGCTTCGCCCTACGGGCACGCAGAGCCCCACACACCGCTCAGCCCCGGCCCCCAGCTTCGCCCTACGGCACGCGGAGCCCCACGCACCGCTCCAGACGGTCTTCTCCGCTTCGTTGCCGTGCCCCGTGGTGATCGGCGTGTGGGGCTGCTCGTGCGGGGCGGCTCAGGGTTCCAGAGGGCGCTGCCGGGGGTTTCCGGTGTCCTCGCCGGGGCGGTCGTCGTCCTTGATGACCTCTCCCCTGACCACGCCGGGGCCGCCGGAGCCGTCCGGGCGCGGACGCTGGGGGTGCTCGCCGAAGGGCGCCTCGCCGAAGGGGCCGGGGAAGCCGGTCGTGGGCAGGCCGGCGCGTGCGGCTCGGCGGGTGGCCCAGGCCAGGGCGGGGCGGCGGAGCAGGGGGCGGGTGAAGGGCAGGAGCAGCAGCAGGGCCGGGACGTCGGTGAGGAAGCCGGGCAGGGCCAGCAGCACACCGCCCAGCAGGATCAGCGCGGCGTCGGCGGGAGCGCCCTCGGGCGGGCGGCCCGAGGCCAGCGCCTCGTTCAGCCGCCGCCAGGCCCGGCGCCCCTCGTGCTTGACGACCAGCGCGCCCAGCAGCGCCTGCGCCGCCAGCAGCAGGACCGTGACCCAGGCTCCGATCTCCTGTCCCACCTGGATGAGCACCAGGATCTCCAGGACGGGGAGGACGATCAAGACGAAGAGGACCACCGGGAGCATGCCTCCATCATCGCCGATACGGCGAGCCCGTCGTCCGTCCGGCGCGGAAGGGTTTCCTCTTTTGTGATTTCTGTTGACAAAGAGCAGCGTTCCGGTAGTTTTGACCGACTGGTCCAGACCAGAGTGACTGGGCCCGGGCACCCTATAGACAACGGACGCCCTGTTCACACTGCCCGTGGGTAGGCGACCGGCCCGACGGGTGTCCGGGCCCCTCTTCACTACCGGTAGCGTCTCACCGTCGGATGAATTCCGTGTGGACGGCTGGAGAAAACGGTTTGATGCAGGACACCGCGGCGGATCCGCCCGCCGAGGACACCGGGCCGCCGGAGTCCCCCGCGCCCCCGAAGGCCGCGGAAGCGGCGGAAGCCGCGGGAGGCAGGCCCGCTCCTCCCCGCCCCGCGCTGCGCCTGGCGGGCGCGGCCCTGGCC
>JAFACJ010001035.1 GCA_023425615.1 Actinomycetes bacterium | reverse complement strand
CAGGTAGGGCACCACGTGCGCGTCGAGTTCGTACGAACCGACGCGCAGCGGCCGGTCCGACGCCGCCCCGACGATCCGCTGCACGGTGGCCAGCACGGCGCGCCGGCTCGTGCCCAGGCCGTAGTCGCGGTGCCGTGCCGCGGCCCAGGACGCCCAGGCGTCCAGCGCCCTCTCCAAGACGGTCTCGCTGCCCCGCAGCAGCCTGGGCCCGTACCCGTCCGGGTCCCCTGCGCTGTCGAGGACGACCCGGTCGGTGCGTCCCGGGAACATCTGCATGTACACGGCGCCGAGGTAGCTGCCGTAGGAGTACCCGAGGTAGGAGATCCGGCGCTCGCCCAGTACCGCACGGACGATGTCCATGTCGCGGGCGGTGTCGCGGGTGGTGGCGTACGGCAGTACGTCGCCGTGCCGGCGTGCGCATCGCTCGGCCAGGTCCTTCTGGAAGGCGACCTGGCGGTCGAATCCGGCGCGGTCGGTACCGGCCGACCGGATCCAGATGCCGGTGGGCCAGCCGCAGTCGATCGGCGTGCTGCGTCCCACGAACCGCGGGTCCATCCCGACCAGGTCGTACCGGGCGCCGACCTCGCCCATGTACGCGCGGGTCTCCAGCGGCATGCCGAGTGTCGGCTCGGCGGGGCCGCCGTGGTTGAGCATCAGGGTTCCGACGCGGTGTGCGGGGTCGGTCGCCGGCAGCCGCGACACGGCGAGCTCGATCGTGCGGCCCTCCGGTCGCGCGTGGTCCAGCGGCACGGTGATCCGGGCGCACCGGGCACCGGCCCGGTCCAGCTCGGCGCCCGTCTCATCGTCCGGCCCCTGCCGGCAGGCGGTCCAGGTGACCTGCTGGCCGTAGTAGGCGGCGAGCCCCGGGGCGGGGTCATGCGCGGCGGCGGACGCCACGGCGGCGGCGACGCCCGAGGCCGCCAGGAGCAGTGTCGCGGCGGGCGGGCACAACCGCCGGATCAGGCCGCGGAAAGGTCTCATCGTCATGGTCGCGACGCTAGGTTCGCCGCGCCCGGGGAGAAATGGTGCCCGCTGCCGCCCGAAGGTACAGCCCGCTGTAATGCCCGCCGATCGCGCTGCCCCGATACTGGGGATTCGGAGCACGAGGAGCGGGACATGTGGAAACGGTGGGCGCGGCCGGCACGCGACGCGGGCTACCTGCTGGGCGGCCTGCCGAGCGCCGTGGCCACCGTCGTGGCGCTGCCGGCGCTCGTCCTGCCGAACCGGGCCCGCGCCTGGGCGGACCGGCACCGGCGACGTGCCGGCCTGCTGCTCGGTGTGCCGGTCCCGGCCCGTCCCGCGCCCCCGCCCGACGGGCCGCGTGCCTGGCGGCGCGTCCTCACGGACCAGGCCGCACGCCGGGACCTGCTGTGGCCGATGGTGCACGTGGCGACGGCGCTGCCGTTCGGCCTCGCCGCGTTGATGTGCCTGGGCAACATCTTCACGGGCCTGTGGGCCATGGCGCTGTGGTGGGCGCTGCCGCCGGAGGCCATACCGAAACTGGCGGGCGACGTCCCGGTCAACGGCTGGGCGATCGCGCTGACCGCGGCACCGGCGCAGATCATCGTGCTGACCGCGGCGGTGTGGTGGGGCGCACCCCTGCTGGCACGCGCGCACGCCCGGATCTGCCTGCGGATGCTCTCGCCGTCGGCGGCCCAGCGGCTCACCCGGCGGGTGGAGGTCCTGACCCGGACCCGAGCCGAAGCCCTGGACGCCCACGCCGCGGAGCTGCGCAGAATCGAACGCGATCTGCACGACGGCGTGCAGGCGAGGCTTGTCGCGTCCGCGATGCGGCTCGGGCTGGCCCACGAACTGCTCGCCGAGGCCCCCGAGGACGTGACGCGCCTCGTACGTGAGGCACACGAGGGGATCGAGCAGGCCATGACGGAACTGCGCAACGTGATCCGCACCGCCTACCCGCCGATCCTCGCCGACCGCGGACTGGACGGGGCGCTCACGGCGCTGGCCGCCGGCTGCGGCGTACCGGCCCGGGTCGACCTCGGCGACCTCGGCGAGGTCCCCGCCGCGGTGGAGGCGGTCGCCTACTTCGTCGTCGCCGAGGCCCTCACCAACGCGGCCAAGCACAGCCGTGCCACCCGAGCCGAGATACGCGCCCGGCGCACCTCCACCGGACTGTCGCTCCAGATCACCGACGACGGGATCGGCGGCGCGAACGAGGCGCTGGGCACCGGCATCACCGGAATCCGCCGCCGCGTCCTGGCCCTGGACGGCGACGTCGTGCTCACCAGCCCTCCGGGCGGACCGACCACCATCGCCATGGAGGTGCCGTGCGAGTCGTGATCGCCGAGGACAACGTCCTGCTGTCCAGCGGCCTGGAACTCCTCCTGGCCGCCAGAGGCTTCCAGGTCGCCGCCATCGCCCACGACGGCCCCGGCTTCCTCGCCGCCGTCGCCGAGCACCGCCCCGACGTCACGATCGTCGACGTACGGCTACCGCCGACCTTCAAAGACGAGGGGATACGCGCCGCCCTACAAGCACGCGGCCTCCACCCGGGCCTGCCGGTGCTGGTCCTGTCGCAATACGTGGAGCGAGAGTACGCCCGAGAACTCCTCTCCGACGGCCGCGGAGGCATCGGCTACCTCCTCAAGGACAGGGTGGGCCGCGTCGCGGAATTCACCGACGCCCTCCACCGCGTCGCCGACGGCGGCACCGCCATGGACCCGGAGGTCATCTCCCAACTCCTCCTCGGCCACGACCCTCTCTCCCACCTCACCCCCCGAGACCCCCAGATACTGGCCCGCATGGGCGCAGGCCCCG
>JAFACJ010001025.1 GCA_023425615.1 Actinomycetes bacterium | reverse complement strand
GTGCTCGTCGTGGTCATCGCCGACTCATACCTCTTCCCCAGGCTCGGCCGGCGGAACGACGCGCGAGGGACAGGCAGCATGGTCACGTCGGGTCCAGGCTGCGGAGCAGCGCAGCGAGCCCGCCCTGACCGCGACCGATGAGCGTCCGGTCGCGGCGGGTGAGCCCCGACGCGCAGGTAGGAGGCGGCGAGGCGGGCCGTCAGCAGGAGCAGGCCCCGGCCTTCCCGGCCAGTCAAGGGCTGACCGTAGCCGGTGAGGAACGCCTCGCGAAGATCGGGGCGATGGGACAAGACCGCGTCGCGCGGCCACACCGGTTCCTGAACGGCCAGGCCATGGCCTGAACCGCACCGGGTTTCATGGAGACTCCGGTCTCGCCCCGCCCTCGTGTACGAGCATCCGGTCGTCGGCAGAGTTGGACGGCCTCGCCGCGAAGGTCCAGGATGGGCTCGGCCGGCGGCATGAGAGGGCGCTTCTGGCGGGTCCGTCGTAGCGATGGAGGCCATGTGGGTCGTGGTGGTCGTCGGGTTACAGTGGGCGGTGTGGACTGGGTGGAGCGGGTGCTGGGCGTCCGCCGGTTCTCCCGTAGCGGGGAGCGTGCTCCGCATAAGCCGCTGCTTCTTCTGTACGCTCTGGGCCGGTTTCACCGTGAGGGGCCGGGCGCGCTGGAGTTCTCGGTCGTGGAGGAGGATCTGCGTCGGTTGCTGCGGGAGTTCGGACCGCCGCGTGCGACCAGTCCCGGATACCCGTTCCATCACCTGACCAACGATGACCGGTTGTGGCTGGTCGAGACGGCCGATGGCGGTACCAGCCCGGGTTCTGCTGTCGGGCCGTTGAGGGCGCTGCACGCCCGTGGCCGTCTGCATCCCGATCTCACCAGCGCGCTGACCGCCGACCCCGCGCTGCTGCCGCAGTTGGTCCGCGCTCTCCTGGACGCCGACTTCGCGCCGTCGCTGCACGCCGATATCTGCCAGACGGTCGGCGTGGAACTCGAGGCCGCCGAACTGCCGGTCCAGGTACGCGCCGGGCTCACTCGTCGTGACCCGGCCTTCCGACTGGAGGTGCTGGAAGCCTACGAATTCTGCTGCGCCTTTTGCGGATACGACGGCTGGCTGGACGGTGTAGGCGTCGGTCTGGATGCCGCACACGTCCGGTGGCGGACCTACGGAGGCCCTGATCATCTGGGCAACGGGATCTGCCTGTGCGCCCTGCATCACCGCTTGTTCGACCGTGGCGTCATCGGCCTGAACGACGACCGGACCATCGCGGTGTCCCGCAAGTACATCGCCCGTGCCGCCACCTCCCAGAACCTGGTCCTGGACCTCGCCGGCAAACCCGCCCGGGAACCGCAGACCGGACTGAGCCCCGTCCAACCGCCCCACATTCGATGGCACACCAGCCAGGTCTTCCGGCCACCCGCCCGCGCAGCCTCGAACAACTGAGACAGAACACATCAGGGCTGGACGCCTGCATCTACACCGGCCCACCCGCACCCTGCGCGTATGCGGGCACCTGTCGCAGAGCGGCGTTGGACACCGAACCCGCAACCAGAAGAAGCGCTCCCAGAGAGCTAGATGATTGATTCCAGGGTGTCTGGTCGCGGTCAGCGACCGTAGGCGGTGAGGGACCGGGCGGTGAGCTGACCGGTTTTGTCGTTGTGCCAGATCACGGCGGTCAGCGCCAGGATCCGGGTGATCACGCGGATGATGACTCCGGCGGGGGTGGCGGGCGGCCAGGTCGGGGTCGGCTTCCGGCATGCCGAGCAGGATCTGCCGCTCGTCGGCCTTGGCGCCGCTCAGCGCGAACGCGACCGGCAGCCCGCCCAGCGTGCACACCAGGTGCAGGCGCAGCCCCCAGAAGAACCGGGAATGGAGGCGCAGTAGCCGTACTCGGCCCAGCCGGCCAGCGCTGAGCGGCGGGCCGTCTGGCGGGAGCGGCCGCATTCCACCGGGGTGGAGTCGACCACCCGCACATCATCGCTCCGCAGCGTGGTGTCCCGGGCGAGGATCCGGATCAGATGCGCCACCAGGGCCGAGGCCGCACGCAGCCGCTTGTCGTAGCCGGACTGGCCGGGCAGGTACGGGAACAGGCCCGCCAGATGAGCGCGGGCATAGCGCAGCCACCGCCGCTCACCGGTGAAGCCGAGCAGCGCCGACATCACCGAAGCCCCAAGCCCGAGCGAACCCGACACCGAAACCGATGAAAGGAGACCGACGATGCACGACCTGATCAGCCAAAACGAAGGCATCGCCCTCCCCGTCAGCGCCAGCTCAGGGGAAGTCCGTCCAGCGTCGTCAATGCTCCAGCGTCCGGAACTGCACCGCCAATCCCCCGATGCCGGTGCTCGTGGCGTCCCGGTCCGACGCTGCGGCCTGTCCTGCCACATCAACGAGCTGGCGGGCGGCTGACCGAAAGCGTGCAACGGAAGGTATCCCCTTACCTCCGAGCGGGTGAAGCCAGGAGCCGGACCGCGATGCGAGAAGTCCTATGCGTACACCTGGACTTCCTAGAACCGTTCAGAGACATCCATCACCATCTTCCCTATGACGATTTGAGCGTCTCGGAAAAGAGAGATGTCTTCTTGCATCGACGCCCTGAGAACCCGTATGGCGTAGTCGAGTCCAACGCCACGAGGTGGGTCTACGGCTCCCAGGGCACCGACGTGATCGAGATCCCGGCCTCTGATGCCGACCGCTGGTGCGCGGCCACGCGCGAACTCGTCGAGACCTTTGAAGCTCAGCTCGTTCGCCGCAGCGCAGGCGGTTGCGGGCCTCGTTCTGGCGGCGGTACTCGAAGTGCTCGCTGGTCGCATCGGTCGGCGCGGGGCTGAGGAAGGTGCGGGTTCAGCGGCCGGGAGGTGGAGGAGGCCGTCAGGGAGAGTCGCCATGGTCGCCGTTCTCCCGCGCGGTGATGGTGCGGGCGTCGGTGTACGGGACGGTCGGACGACTGCGAGGTCAACTCTGCCGCTCCCGCCATTCGGCCACCAGGTCGTGGGATGCCGGATCCTCGCCTTCCACCCGGGAGTAGTACTCCATCCCCGCCGCCGGCGGTGCCAGGCGGGCCAGGCCGCCGCCGCTGATCTCGTCTCCGTTCGGGGTGACGAAGGTGTAGGTGACGGGTCCGGTGATCTCGTCGGGGACGTCGAGGACGACCATCCGCCGCGGCCGACGCGCAGGCATACCGTGCGCAGGCAGATCGGCGGCCTCGCCCAGATCGATGTGGGCGGTCCAGGCGAGGCGGACGCGGGCATCCCGCCACGGGCCGCCGTCGATCGAGGCCCGCACCTCCATCCGGTGCGGGCCCCTCCTCTCCTCACCGGGGAGCGAGACGGTGATCTCGACGTCGGGGAGGAGGGCCTGGAGCTGCGCGGCCTCCTCCAGGATCGTGTGGCCCAGCACGATGCGCCGTTCGGTCGCGCGGAGGTCGGCTTCGGCCTGCGGGTCGATCGGCAGTCCGCTGCCGGGCTGCGGGAGCGTGGTGCCGACGAGCGGGGCCGCGCTGCGCAGGATCGCCTCCACAAGTTCGGAGGGCAGTTCGGAGAGAGCCGCGCGGGCGGCGTCGAGGTCACCGTTCCTGATGTGCACCTCGGCCTGCTCGAAGCCTGTGTCGGCTTGGATGTGGATCCGGAAGCGCTTCTTCTCGCTCATTTCTCGATCCTTCCCTCCGCGGTCGGCTTGCGCCTGTGGTTTGCTCGCTCAGGTATGCCTGTCGGGCGAGGTCTCCCCGCTTCCTGGTCTGATGTTGCGGACGGCCGGGTGGTGGCGGGGCCGTACCGGTCCGCATCGTTCACAAGGCACGGTGCCGAGGCCGTACTCTGCCCGGGTGGTTCGTATCTGTTCGGTGGCCCTTCTCTCATTCGTCGGTCTGCTCGCCGGTTGTACCCGTGCCGGCGAAGTCGTTCCCTTGAGGACCACGGCAGCGCTTGATCCCGCTGCCGTGCAGGGCGCCTGGTGGAGTTGGGCCGCCGCCGCTCCCTCCGGCCGCAATCCCGTAGAGGACCGGACCGGTGAGTACTGCGCCGTCAACCAGCCGGGCGGGATGTGGTTTCTGGCGGGTACCTTCGGCGGTCGGGCCACCCGGCACTGTACGGTGCCCTCCGGCCGCACCCTGGTGGCGCCCCTGATCAACCAGCTCGGAAGCGGGCAGGAGTGCGCTGACCTCCTGGATTCGGCCACCGGGCAGTTGAAGGTCGACGGCGTGGTGCGTCCCGTCTTCCGATGGCCGGGTTCCCGCATCACCGTCAGCGGGGTCGCGAACAACCCGGTCACCCGGAGGGCCGGTGCCTTCGAAGCACAGGGTTGCGGGCTTTGGGCCGAGACCGGAGCGCTGGCACCCGGACGCCACAAGGTGACCATCCGCGGCGCTGACGGCACTTTCCGAGTCGCGGTCGATTACCACCTTCTCGTCACCGACCAGGCGGACGAAGACGAACAGGTGCCCCGCGAGGACGCCCTGGCGAGGAACACCCTTGAGAGCCGTTCCCGACCGTCGGGGATCACGGTGGATCGGCTTCTCGGTCGTCGGGGTGTTGGTCTGGTTGCGGTTGACCTTCAAGCCGGTTGAAGGACGACAATCGCGGGTGTGGAAGAGATCGGGGAACTGATGAGCATCGGCGTCTTCGCACGTCGGGTGGGGTTGGCGCCAAGCGCCCTGCGGTTTTATGACGACTGCGGAGTGCTGCGCCCCGCCCGCACGGACGCGACGACCGGCTACCGCTACTACGCCCCGGACCAGGAGCACCGCGCTGTCCTGGTGCGGCGGCTGCGTGAGGCCGGGATCCCGCTCACCGACGCCTCAGCCGTCTTGGACGGCTCCCCGGAAGAGGCCCGCGCCGTCCTGCAGGAGCACGCCAGAAGGACGCGGGAGACCGCGGCTTCCGTGCAGTCGGCGATCGAGGAGATCCTGCTCTCCCTGCCGGGCTGCGTGCCTTGGACCAGGGCACGCGTCGGCGGAGCGGAGTTGGCCGGTGCCGTGCGGCAGGTCGCCCCGGCGGTGGCCCGTGACAAGGCGCGTGAGGAGTTCCCCGCGCTGGGCCGTGTCCTGGTCGAGCTCGACCGGCAGGAGGTGCGCCTGGCGGCCACCGACCGCTACCGTCTTGCCGTCCATTCCCTGCGCACCCTGGCCACCGAGGGTGAGCCGCGCCGCGTCCTGGTCGATGCCGCCGAGATGAAGGACGCCGCGGAGTGGGCCCTGCGCCTGCCGGAGGTCGTCATCGAGACCGATGGCCGCAGCACGCGGCTGCGAGGTGAGGGCACCGAACGGGCCCTGCCGGCCGTCGAGGAGGAGTTCCCCGACTACCGGCCCATCCTCGATGGCCTCCCCGCCGTCCGGCACCGCATCATCACCGGCCGCACCGCTCTGAGCGCCGCGCTCGCCGAGCGGTGCGGGCCCGTCACCCTGCACGCCGACGGGCAGCGCCTCGCCCTCACCTCCCGCGACACCTCCGAGGCGGACCTTCCCGCCCTCTGCACGGGCCCGGCGTTGCGCATCTCCTTCGATCCCCGCGTGCTCCTGCCCGCGCTCGATGCGGGGGTCGGCCCCGACACGCTGCTGGAGGTCGCCTCGCCGACCGGTCCCGTCGTCGTCCGCTCCGCCGACCAAGGCGACTTCACCACCCTCGTCATGCCCGTCCTCAACGCCCCATGACCTTCAGGCTCGCCACCGCCGAAGGACTGCACACCACCCAAGCCATCCCCCCCGCGCCCCGCCGCCCCCTTGCTGACATCCCTGCTCACCGCCCTCCTCGCCCGCGGTGACCTCAAGTCCCTGGCCCTGCTCCTCCCCTCCTACCTGGGCGACCTGGGAACCGACGAGGACCTGACCCGCCTCACCACGTCCCTCCACATGCTCCACGCCTCCCGCTGGCTCCCCGAAGACGAGCAGCACACCTTCAGCCAGGCGATCACCACCCTGACC
>JAFACJ010000998.1 GCA_023425615.1 Actinomycetes bacterium | reverse complement strand
TGCTGGGCGACCTCACCGCCGACATCGCCGTCCAACGCGACAACCCCCACGCCGACCTCTTCGTCCGCCTCTGCGACGTCGACACCCGGGGCAGATCGCACAACATCCGCGACGCGATCACCCGCCTCACCACCGCCGACCCCCTGGAGACGGTCGTCACGCTCGACCTGTCCGGCGTGGCACACCACTTCAAACGCGGCCACCGCCTCCGCCTCCAGGTCTCCGGCGGCGCCCACCCCCGCTTCGCCCGCAACCTCGGCACCGACGCCCCGGACGCCCTACGCCCCACCACCTACCGCATCGGCGACACTTCCCGCTTGACCTTCCATACGTGACATCTCTCTGCGCTAGGAGCGCATCGCGATGCTCGGGACACTTCCGGAAGGCACCGCGGTCCCGGATGCGCCATGCGGCGGCGGCATCGCCGTACGGGGCCTGCGGCCGGGGCACGTCGCCACCGATATCGCGCCCGCGATGCCGGCGCGGACCCGCTCTCGTCGCGCGCGCCGCCGGGGTGCCGGACCAGGTGGAGACCCGCGAGGCCGACGTCACCGCACCGCCGTTCGCCGACGGCAGCGCGGTGCATGCCTGAGCCTCAAGCGAGCTGCTCCCAGACGCCGCGCACCGGCCTTCTTCTCGTGCGCCTGAGAAAAGGGCAAGACCTGCGGATCCGAGTCGTTCAGTGGAGTCGGCCGGTCTGCTGGAGGTGATCGAAGATGATCTGGTCGACCGGGGAGACGCGGTCGCGGTCGGCGTAGGTCAGCCAGGTGACCTCCTCGATCTCGCTGGCGGGGGTCGGGGTTCCGCGGTGGTCGGCGGTGTAGCAGGTCATCTGGACGGTGACGCCGTCGGCGTGGCCGTGGGCCTGGGCGTGGAAGGTGCCCAGGTGCGTGGCGGTGGAGGGGAGGATCGCGATGGCGAGTTCCTCGTGGATCTCCCGGGTCAGGGTGTCGAGGTCGGTCTCGCCCGGCTCACGTTTGCCGCCGGGGATGTAGTAGACGTCTTTGCCCCGCGACCGGGTGCTGAGGATCTTGCCGTCGTCGAGATGGATCCAGGCGACCTTGTCGATCATCTTGAGCTGTCTCCTGTCCGGTGGCTTCGGGTCGCCTCTGAGCGGAGGCTTTCCAGAAGTCTGCCGTTCTTCAAGACAGCTCCGGCGCGGACGCAAGACGCGCAAGCCGCGCAAGCCCGAGGGCTTGCGCGGCTTGGAGGAGTTTGAAGGCCATGGACTCGGTGTTCGGCACCGTAGGAGACCCCGACCGCCTGCTGCGGTCGTCCGGCGAACGGTGCCTTATCCAGCGTGCAGGTCAGGGCGTCGCGTTGATCCGTTCCTGTGCTTCCCGTACGTACCACGGGGTGCCGATGGCCCTCTGCACGCAGTTGACGAGTGTCCGGTTCAGTCTCCGGCCGATCGCGCGCTGCCGCGGCGTGGACTTCGCGCCGAGGACCTCGCGGGCCCACCACGGCATCGCGTCCTCCAGCGCCCAGCGCATCGGCGCGCGGCCGGGTTTGTCGATCTCGGAGAACGCGAAGCCGAGCGCCCACTCGCCGTCCTCGTTGAGGCACATCCGAGGCCGCATCTGGCGGTAGTACTCCTCGATCTCCGCCATCGTCCGCGGAAGGTCGGTGGCGCCGATCGCCTCGTGGATGCGGGCCATCCCGTCCACCACCTCGTCGAGCTTCTCCGGCGGCAGGGGTTTGGGGTGGTACAGCTGGTGGCCGCGGATGTAACCCCAGGTGAGCCCGGCGTGCGCCCAGCGGAGGTTCTCCTCGCTGTTGGCGGCGTACGGCGTGCCGTCCGGCATCGTGCCCTGGACCGTGTCGTGGTAACGGTGCACGTTCTGGCAGATCTTCTCGGCGACCTCGGTCGGACCGAAGACGGTCGCCCAGTAGAACGACGCCGAACGGCCGCCCCTGCGTTTGCGGTCGTTGAAGAAGTCGCTGTGGTCGAGACCGCCGTACACCATGTCGGGCTTGACGCCCTCGCACATCAGCCCGACGAAACCACCGGCGATCCCGGAGAAGTGCGAATGCACGTACCACATCGCGCTGTCGGGGGAGAACCAGCCGGGGTCGCCGGCCGGCCGGTCGAACCGCACACCGGGCAGCATGGCGGACTCGTACATCAGATGGTCGAGCTTGTCCTGGACCCAGCCGTGCCGGCGGATCGGATCGACGGGACGCTGCGAGCGGCTCGCAGGCGGGCGACGGCCGTCGGCCGGCATCGTGCGGGGAGCTTCCTGGGACACGTCCATTACCTGCACCTCAAAGTGATCACGGTTGGTGTCCGTCGGTTTCCGACGTTAATGGAGTAAGTGGTCCAGGACAAGGGCCCGACACGCCCCGTGGCCGGGAGACGGAGCACGAGCCCGAGCCGTACCCACGTGGACAGCCCGCCATCGTCGACGAAGACGGCCAGGATCATCATGAGCCCGACACCGATGCCGAGGAACGTCCCCAACCAGGGTTGAGGCTGACGCATCAGCAGGGATCCCGCTGGCAATCGCCGGAAATCCCGCCAATACGGGGCCTGATCTGTGGTTGAGGCGTGGCGGTCGGCCGCAGTGGTCGGCCTGGTTCAGGTGCGGGGCGCCTACATGATGACCGCGACGCCGACCAGGCAGATGAGGGCTCCGGCCACGTCCCAGCGGTCGGAGCGGAATGGGGTCCTCGTAGCAAATAGCGGAAATTCAACGAATATTGGTCTGAGCTGCGGTTATCAAGGTTTCGAGAGCGGTTCCGGGCATCGCAGGCCGTACCCGCCCTGGGCCCGGCTCGCACCGAGAGCACGGCGGCCGTGCGGCGGTGTCCTTGCGGGGGTCACTCCAGGTGCAGCGCTGGGGCGAGTTCACGTAGCGCGGGACGCGGGTCGACCATGGATTCGTCGGTCAAGATCTGCATGACCACGTGATCGGCGCCGGCGTCGAGGTGTGCGGTGACCGCCGCGGCCGCCTCCTGGGCGGAGCCCATGGCGACCATCGCGCGAGCCGACCGGTCCGACCCGCCGGTGATCACAGGTACGGATGCGCGCCGTCGGCGCGGGCTCGCCGGACAGCTCGATCATCTTCGGCCCCAGCGCGGCCAGCAGGCGTACGGGCCGGGTGCCCGGCTCGATCTGTGCCGGCAAGGGGTCCATGCGCTCCAACGCGCGCATCGTCTATCACTGTGCCACCAGACGCCGGCCTTCGATGGGAAGCCGATGCACGCGCCGTTCGTGGAGCAGTCGCTCGGCAGCGTCTATCGCAAGCCGCTGGCGGTGCTCAGGTCCGGCACCGGGCAGCGCAGACCTCTCGGACGCCTCCGCACCCGGGACTTGGCGCGGGAGCGTTGTGAGCTCCCGCTGGCTTCTTGTCGGGTTTCTGGACGTCGGTCGCCGTAAGGGCGCTGGAGAGGCCGCGCCCTTACGGCGTGGGGTCACCTCGGGATGACCGGGAGGATGAGGTGGGAGGGGCGCTGCGCGTCGTGGTGGATCGTCTGCTGCGCTGCGCGGAGTTCCGTCGCCTCGTGCGCCGGCTCGTCGGTGTTGGGGTTGCGGTCCCAGCGGGGGAAGTTGCTGGAGGTCACCTGGACGCGCAGGCGGTGACCGGCTTTGAACACGATGCTGGTCGACCACAGGTCGATGTCGTGTTCGTCGATTCGTCCGGGCTCGGTCCGCACCCGGATGATCCCGTCGACGATGTTGCGCGAGGTCCCCTTCTCATCGACGTCGCACAGCCGGACGACCCAGTCGGTCGACGGCCCGTCGGTCGAGGCGAAGAGCCTTGCCCGCACCCGGCCGGTGACCTCGAGGTCCTCCTGGAGCGGTTCGCTGGTGAAGACCAGCACGTCCGGCCGCGCCTCGACGGCGGCCTGGTCCGCCGGGCCAGGCGGGAACTCGCCGGTCATGACGAGCGGCCCCCCGCGGGTCGGCACCGGGTCCGCCGGGTCGTAGACGTAGCCGGTCTCGGCGCTCTGCTCGCCGGGGGCGGTGAGTGAGAGCCCTCCGCCCTGATGGAGGTACAGCGGGGTCTCCTCGGCCCTGGCCAGCGGCCAGTCCTCTTCATCCCGCCATTCGTTGATCCCCATGACGAAGATCTTCACGCCGGACTCGTGGCTGCCGGTCTTTGGGGCCCCGCGCAGCCAGTGGTCGTACCAGCCGAGCTGCGCATCGGTGATGTCGGTGACGCCGGGCGGTGCGATGGACGCCAGGCCGAAGTTGACCTGGCCGGTCATTCCTGCGGACGCGCCGGTGAACGACCGGTGGTCCCAGGGGCCCACGATGAGGCGGGTCGGCAGCCCTCGCTCGCGCATCGCGCGGTAGTTGTCGAGGGTCCCCTGCAAGAAGATGTCGTACCAGCCTCCGAGGTTGAGGCTGGGCACCATGACGCGGTCGTATCGGTGGGCGACGCGGGATTCGTTGGCGGTGTCGGGGTCCACGAGGGCGCGGCGGACTCCGATGTCGGGGAGCCCTGTACGGACGATCGCAGGCGGCGCTCCCGAGGGCAGCTCCCAGTAGGTCTCGGTGGCCGAGTTGTCGGTGTCCCGGATCAAGGAGGCCATGCGGGAGGGCAGTTCGGCGGGCGGGACGGCCTTCGGCAGTTGGGTCAGCGACTGGAGCAGCGACCAGAACACGTTGAGCCCCAGCTCGATCGCGCCGCCGCGGAAGAACAGGCCGTCTTCCGGGTCGCTCCACGTGACCTGGGGGGCGATCGCCGCCAGGTGGGGAGGCTGGGCGATGGCCGCGGTCCACTGCGTGTTCCCGGTGTAGCTGGCCCCGAAGAGGCCGACCTTGCCGTTGCTGCCGGGCAGCCGCGCCGCCCATTCGACGGTGTCGTATCCGTCCCGTTCCTCATAGGCCCAGGGGAGCCACTCGCCGTCCGAGCCGAAGCGCCCACGGGTGTCCTGCTGCACCACGATGTAGCCGCGCTTGACCGCGTTGATCGTGTCCAGCGGGAACATCAGGTTGCGCTTGTTGTAAGGCGTCCTTTGCACGAGCACCGGCCATGGCCCGTCCCCGTCCGGCCGGTAGACGTCCGCGCGCAGCACAGTGCCGTCTTGCATCGTGACCGGTACATCGAACTCGATTCTCAGCCGATCCATTTCTCTCCATCCAGAGATCCGCCGCAGCCGGACCCGAGGCGAGCCGACGATGCGCCAGGAGCTGCCTCGCGCCCGACCGGAGTGGGTGTGCAGGGCTCGTCCACCGAACTATGGGTACTTAGTTTGGTACGAAAGTACCCATAACAGTACCCCAATGTGATGCGCGGCACTAGGCGTGCGGAACTTTAATCGATACCCTGGTACCCATGCATGCTGGGGAAAGTGGCGGCGCCTTTCACGGGCGTGGTCATGGCAGACTCGGACACATGCCGCACGCCAATGATCTCGGGGGAACACGCACCAGCGTTCGTCGTCGCCGTGTCAACGAGGCGAGGCGCGAGGAGCTCATGTCGCAGCTGGAGGGCATCCTGCTTGCCGACGGGTTCACCGGGCTGACGATGGATGAGCTGGCATCGCGCACGAACTGCTCCAAGGCCACCCTCTACAGCCTCGCTGGAACCAAGGAGCAGCTGGTGATCGCGGTGACGAAGCGCTTCTTCGGCAGGGCGGCCGAGGAGATCGAGGCCGCTGTCGCGGCAGAGGACGACGCGCGGCGGCGTATCGCCACGTATCTCAACGGGGTGGGTACGGCGATGCGCCGCCAGTCCCCGGCCTTCTACATCGACATGGTCGGCTTCCGCCCGACCGCCGAGATCTACCAGCGTAATTCCGGCACCGCCGCCCGCAGGGTCGGGGAGATGATCGAAGACGGGGTGCGCCAGGGGGTGTTCCGCCCGGTCGATGGCACCTTCGCCGCCCAGCTGATCGCCATGGCCATCGACGGAGTGCAGTCGGGAGAGCTGCTGCGCACGACCGGCCTCAGCGCCGGCGACGCCTTTGCAGAGCTCGGCGACCTGCTTCTCAACGGGCTCAGCTCCCACCGCCCCTGACCCGGTGACCCGTGCCCTTCTCAGGCGGGGGTCACCGGTCCGGAGGTCAGCGCAGGGCGCTGCCGATGCTGATGCCGCCGTCGACGTCCAGGACGACTCCGGTCACGTAGCCCGCGGCCTGCGAGCACAGGTAGGCGGCGGCCTCGGCGATGTCGGTCGGGGCGCCGACGTGGCCCATGGGCACCCGGGCGGAGAGCTTGGCCCGGGCGGCGTCGTTCATCGAGGCGAGCATGGGCGTGTCGATGAGGCCGGGCGCGATCGCGTTCGACGTCACGCCGTGCGCGGCACCCTCCAGGGCGATCGTGCGCGCCATGCCCACCACACCGGCCTTGGCGGCCGCGTAGTTGGCCTGCCCGAAATTGCCCCGCCACGACATGGAGGAGAAGGACAGGATCCGGCCGTACTCCTGCTGCTTCATGTGCGGGAACACCGCGCGGACGCAGTGGAACATGCCGCGGAGGCTGACGTCGATCACCGCGTCCCACTCGCCGTCGGTCATGCGTTCCACGCGGTTGTCCCGGATCACCCCGGCGTTGTTCACCAGGACGTCCACCCGGCCGAAGGCCGCGAGCGTGTCCGCGACCCATGCCTCGACCTGCCCGGCGTCGGCCACGTCCACGATCGATGGGCGCGCCTGGCCGCCCTCGCACTCGGCGGCCGTCTCCTTCACCGCGGCCTCGTTGACGTCGCACAGCGCCACCTGCGCGCCCTCCGCGGCAAAGCGCCGGGCCATCGCGCGGCCCAGCCCCTGCCCGGCCCCGGTGACCAGGACCACCCGGTTCTCATAACGTCGCATCGGGTTACCTCATGGCTCTCTGGTCGAAGAAACGGGTCAGCTGCGCGGCGATGTCCTGCTCGTGCCAGTGCTCGGCGAACACCTCGAGCTCAACTCGCAGGGCGGCGGGTGCGTCCGGGTCGCCGAGCAGCCGCTTCAGCTGTGCGTGGCAGCCCGGCGGCATCCCCGTGAAGGATTCCGCGACGGCCGTCACCACTCGGTCGAACTCCGCGGCTTCGGCGACTGCCTGGACGAAGCCGCAGGCCAAGAAGTGCTCGGCGGGCAGCAGTTCACCGGTGAGCAACAGGCGGCGTGCCAGCGGCTCACCGACCTTGCGGGCCAGCCGCACGCTGGAGCCGGCGCCGGGCAGCAGGCCGTTGCGGATGTGCCCGTCGCCGATGAGTGTGCCCGCGCGGGCTACGACGGCGTCGCAGGCGAGCGCGAGTTCGATCCCGCCCGCGACGACGTGCCCGTGTACCGCGGCGATCACCGGTTTCGGCGCGGCCTCCAGCCGGGAGAAGGACTCTGAGACCATGCTGAGGAAGGCGATCGGGTCCTGGCCGGTGCGAGTGAGCTCCAGCAGGTGGCGCAGGTCGGCTCCGGCGCAGAAGCTCGGGCCGGCGCCCGCCACCACCACCGCGTCGGTGCCGGGATCGTCCATGGCCGCGGTGATGGCGTCGTCGAACGCGGCGATGAGGCCGGGGTTGAGTGAGTTCCTGCTCTCAGGCCGGTTGAGCCGGATCCAGCGCACGGGTCCGGCCTGGGCGGACAGGACGGGACTGGTCACGCGCGGCCTTCCAGCTCGTTCTTGCGGATCTGGCGCAGGACGTAACGCTGGATCTTGCCGCTGGGCGTCTTGGGCAGGCTCTCGGTGAAGTGCACCGTGCGTGGGTAGGCGTGCGCGGCGAATTTCTTCTTGACCAGCTGCTGGAGGTCGGCGACGAGCGCGTCTGAGGGTTCCTGCCCGGGGGTGAGGACGACGAAGGCCTCCAGCACCTCGCCGCGTACCTCGTCGGGCGCGGCGATCACCGCGGCCTCGACCACCGCGGGATGCGTGACCAGCACCGACTCGACGTCGAACGGCCCGATGCGGTAGCCGGCCATGATGATGACGTCGTCATCCCGGGACGAGAAGTGAAAGTAGCCGTCCTCGTCGATCCGGCCGACGTCCCCGGTGTAGTACCACCGGCCGTCGGCGGAGAACTTCTCCGCGCTCTTGACCGGATCTCCGTCGTACCCGCCGAACCAGGCCAGCGGGCTCTCGGCGACCTCGACGGCGATGCGGCCGACGGTACCGACGGGCACGGCCTCGTCGCGCTCCTCGTCCAGCACGTGCAAGCTCCACCCGGGCATCGGATGACCCATCGAGCCCGGCCGCACCGGTCGGCGCAGCTCCGCAAGCCAGTGGTTGTTGATCAGCATGCCCGCTTCGGTCTGCCCGTAGTGGTCGTGCACCTGGACGCCCAGCGCCTGCTCGGCCCAGGCGTTGACCTCGGGTGTGAGGGGCTCGCCCGCACTGGAGGCGCACCGCAGCACCAGGCCGCGGGGAACCGGGATGTCCGAGGCGCGCAGCGACCGGTACACGGTCGGCGCGGCGGTGAAATTGGTGATCCGGAACTTCTCCATGACCCGCCACGTGAGTTCGGCAGAGAAGCCGGAGCGCAGCAGGACGCTGGGAACGCCGAGGCTGAGCGAGGCGATCACGCCGAAGTACAGACCGTAGGCCCAGCCGGGATCAGCGGCGTTCCAGAAGACGTCCCCCTCCCGCACGCCGCAGCCGAACTCGGCGTAGGCACGGAATCCCGCGATCGCCGCGGTGGGCACGACGACCCCCTTGGGGCGCCCCGTCGTGCCGGAGGTGAAGATGTGCACGAACGGCGCGTCCCCGCCCAGGGCGACGGCGGGGTGGCCGGGCTCGTGCGCGGCCATCAGCGCGGCGAAGCCCAGATCACCGCCGCTCGCGTTGCCGCCGCTGACGATGATCCGCCAGGGGGCGTCCGCCGGGATGTCCTCTCCCGGGTCGAGCTTGGGCCGCTGCGCGTCGTCACAGACAACGATCTTGGCTTGGCTGGACAGCAGCCGCAGCGCGATCGCCGGGGGCGCGAAGGCGGTGAACAGGGGCACCGTCACCGCGCCGAGCCGCCACGTGGCCAGCAGCGTGATGAGGTAGTCGGCGCTCTTGCCCATGAGCGTCGCGACGCGGTCCCCCGGCCCGATCCCCAGGTCGGCGAGGGCGGCCGCGAACCGCTCGGATTCGGTCTTCAGCCGGCCGTAGGTGAGCACGGTGGACGACATATCGGGCTCGACGATGGTGTAGGCGACCGCGTCGGCCGGATGCCCATCGCAGAGCAGATGGGCGACGCCGGCGCACGGGTCGCCGTAGAGGGCGGTCAGCTCGCGGACCCGGCCGAGCGGATCGGCGGCGGGGCCGGGATCAGAAAAGGTCATGTTGGTTCACCTCGGAGTACCAGGCGACGGTTGGGTACGATAAGACGTACGCTAGTACCCGAATCTTTACTTAACAAGTGGGCCAAGGGGTGCGCTCCAACCCTGGAAAGCGTCGATACAGCCCCTAGGCCGGGAACGATCACGGCAGGCCAGGCGGTTTCGCCGGGATCATGCAAGCGATGACCTACGATCCATGTACGTGATAATTGGCTGTTATCACGTACATGAGCCTTCCGCGATCATGGCCGAGCTGGGGATCTACCCCGCCGCGCAGTACGCGAGGAGGGCACGTTATCCGGTACATCGCTCCGCCGGGTGCCGGCCGATGAACGCGACGGCGAAGGTCACCGCGATCCGCGGCGCCGCGATCGCGCTCGCCAGCGCGGCTGATGCGTTCCTGTCGACGCACCGGGTCGCCAACGCCAACACCCATTGCGCCTACGCATCGGCGATCGACCGAACCATCGAAGCGGTCGGCGGTCGCAACCGGGCCGCGGTCTCCTCCTGGCTCACCTGGTGCACTACCAAGAAGAAGTGGGTCGCGCCGTCAGTGCCCGCTGATGCCGAGCGGCGGCGCTAGAACGTCGACCACACCAAAGCCGTCGCCAAGGCCGAACTGGAACGGCTGCTGTCGCGCCGCGACATCCCGCTGCGCGACAAGACGCTCTACCGGATGCTGTACGAGACCGCCGCCCGCGCCGAGGAGATCCTCTCCCTCAACGCCGAGGTCCTGGACCTGGAGAACCGGCGGGCGCCGGTGACCTCCAAGGGCGGCGATACCGAGTGGGCGTACTGGGACGCGGGTACCGCCCGCCTCCCGCCC
>JAFACJ010000983.1 GCA_023425615.1 Actinomycetes bacterium | reverse complement strand
CGCGCTGGCCGAGCGGTTCGCGGCGCTCGGTGACTTCGCCGGGTTCGGCGACGAGGCGGCCGCCGCGGTGGCGCGCGCCTCCGTCGAGCTGAGCCACGCCCTGTGCACCGCCGAGGAGCGGACGCTGTGGGCGCGCCTGTCGGTGTTCGACGGCCGGTTCGACCTGCACGCGGTGGAGCGGGTGTGCGTCGGGGAGGGCCTCACCGCCGAGGAGGCGCTCCCGCTGCTGTCCTCACTGGTCGGCAAGTCGGTGGTGGACAGCGAACTGGGGCCGCGCGGACGCGGCTACCGGCTGCTGCACGGTGTACGCGGACGCGGCCGGGAGATGCTGGCGCAGCTGCCCGGCCGCGAACGGCTCCTGCACCGGCGCGACGAGTGGCTCACCGGCGCGGGAGGCCGCAGTCGGTAGGCTCCGCCCATGACCTTCCTCGACCCCGCTATCGGGGAGTACGTCCTCGCCCATTCCACCGCCGCCGACGGCGTCCTGCGCGATCTGGCGGTCGAGACCTCCGCGCTCCTGCCCGCGGAGGCCGGCATGCAGATCTCCCACGACGAGGGCGCGCTGCTCACCCTGCTGGTACGGCTCGGCGGCGCCCGGCGCGCCGTCGAGGTCGGTGTGTTCACCGGCTACTCCTCGATCTGCATCGCCCGCGGCCTGCCGGACGACGGCGAGCTGCTGGCCCTGGACGTCAGCGAGGAGTGGACCGCGGTCGCGCGCCGCTACTGGGAGCGCGCCGGGCTGTCCGACCGGATCACCCTGCGGATCGGCCCCGCCGCCGAGAGCCTGCGCGCCCTGCCGGAGGAGCCGGAGCTGGACTTCGGCTTCATCGACGCCGACAAGGCCGGCTACCCCGTCTACTACGAGGAGCTGCTGACCCGGCTGCGGCCCGGCGGGCTGCTGGTCCTGGACAACGTCCTGCGCGAAGGGCGCGTCGTCGACCCCGCCGCGCGCAGCCACGAGGACCTCGTCATCAAGGAGCTCAACGACAGGATCGCCGCCGACCCCCGCGTCGACGCGGTGATGCTGCCGCTGCGCGACGGCGTCACCCTCGTGCGCAAACGCTGACTCACCCCGCGCGGACGTCCTTCAGGACGACGGGGACGCCGTCGCGGGGACGCATCGCGGTGATGCTCCGCGGCAGCACGGGCGCCCCGGTGGGCACGGCGTCCACCCGGGCCAGCAGCCGTGCCAGCGCGACCTTGACGCCGGTGGTGGCCAGCGCCGAGCCGATGCAGCGGTGCTGGCCGCCGCCGAACGGCAGGAACGTCGCCGGCGTGGCGGGCCGGTGGTCGGGCGAGGCCGAGTCCCACCGGTCGGGCCGGAACTCCTCGGGGTGCGGCCACACCGCGTCCATGCGGTGCGTGACATAGGGGCTGTAGATCAGCATCGTCCCCGCCGGCACCCTGGCCCCCTCGAACACGAAGTCCTCGGCGACCTTGCGGGCGCTCATCACGACCGGCGGGCACAGGCGCAGCGTCTCGTTCACGATGTGGTCGAGATAGGAGAAGGATTGCAGGGTCTGCGCCGTGAGGGGTCCGGGCGGCAGTTCCGCCTTGGCGCGTTCCCACACCCCTTCGGTGGTGAGCATCAGGTGGACGGCCCAGCCGAGCGCGGCGCTGGTCGTCTCATACCCGGCCGCCATCAGGCTGATCGCCTGGTCCTGCAGCTCGGTGTCGGTGAGGCCGCCGCCCTCCTCGTCCCGGGAGTCCAGCAGCAGGCCCAGCACGTCGTCGCGGGGTCCGGGGTCCGAGCGCCGGTCGGCGATCTCCTTCATCAGCCGGTCGAGCACGATGGCGCGGGCCTCGATGACCTTGCGCCAGAACGGGTTGGGCACCGAGCGCAGCGCGACGAGCTGGCTGTAGGGCCGGTCGATGCCGTCCAGGAGGATCTGCAGCTCGCCGCTCAGGAGGTCCTCGTCGGCCGCCAGCCGGTCCCCGAACAGCAGCTCCACGGTCGTGCGGCGGGTGAGCTCGCGGAACTCGGTGTAGACGTCGACGGTCTCCCCCGGCCGCCAGGTGTCGAGGAGGGCGTCGGCGTTCTCGGCCATCCGTGCGACGTAGCCGTCGATCCTGCGGCGGTGGAAGGCGGGCTGGACGAGCCTTCTGCGGCGCTGGTGCGCCTCGCCGTCGGAGGCGATGAGCGCGGTCTCGCCGTTGACGGGGACGAGCACGTCGAACGCCTCGCGCACGGTGAACAGGCCCGAGTTCGCGAAGAGGAACGCGTTGGCCTCGGGCCCGAACACCAGCACGTATTTCACCGGTCCCCAGCCGAAACCCGCGATATTCCCGGCGGACGCCTGGACTCGGCGCAGCCCGTCGTAAGGGTCGCGGGCCAGCATCAGCCCGAGCCGCACCAATGCGGGAAAGGAGGAAAGGCCGGGAAGAGGAGTGGCATCGGCAACGTCTGGTTCATCACCCACCGCGCCACTATCGCATAATTAATTGAATTCTGGAGTATTCTCCGGATCACGGCCCTGTCTCGGGCCCGCCCCCGCCGGCTCCCGCTCCGCCAGCAGCCACGGGCCCAGCAGCTCGTCCGGATCCAGGCCCGCCTTCCGCAGCCTGCCCACCGCGGCGGGCACGCCCAGCGGCGGCGGCTCCTTCGGCTCCCGTCCCGACCTGCCGAGCGGGATCCTGCGCCACACCAGGGACACCACCAACACCAGCAGGAACGTGGCGCCGAAGAGGAAGGGGAAGACCAGCAGGTCGGCAGGTGAGGACGCGCCGTCGGCGATCATTCGGCCCTCCCCTGCCGCGGTACCAGGGAACCCGCCGAGACCGGACCCCGCTCGGCGTCGCGGTTCAGCACCTCCTCCAGCGCGTCGCGCACCCCGGCCAGGCCGGTGACCAGCCGGTGGTGGGCGTCGGCGAGCTCGCCGACCCGTGAGCCCACCTCGCGCTCCAGGGTGTCGGCGACCTCCTCCTCCAGCTCCCGCGCCTTCTTGCGGGCCTCGGTGACCAGCCGTTCGGCCTCCGCCGCCGCCTCCTGCACCTGCCGGCGCGCCTCCTCCCCCATGCGGTCGGCCAGCTCCCTGGCGCTGCGCAGGGTCAGCTCCGCCTCCTCCGCCGACTCCGCAGCGCGCTGCTCGGCCGCCTCGCCCGCCAGCCGCAGCAGGCGGCCCACCGCGCTCTCCCGCGACGGGGAGGAGCCGATCACGGTGACGTCGCCGGTGCCGCCGGTCCGCACCCGCAGCTCCCTGCGCAGTTCGGCGACGAACTCGTCCACCTCGTGCCGTGAGTATCCGAACAACCGGATCCCGAACTCGGGTTCTTCTGCATCGGCCATGGCGCGCAGATTATTGAGTGCGGACTCCTTCTGGGGCCGCGACGCGGTATCACCGAGTGTAATCTTTGCCCAACAGGGGTTCCGCACGGAGAAAGCACATAGGATTTCGGCACCACTCGCTCCCGACCCGTCACTGGAAATATGCCGACCATCAGGCTTTACCAGGCAGTTCTCCGAGATCCGGGGCCGACTCTTGGCAAACGGCTGCGCCGTGCCTTCGGCACCTGGCTGACCGGTCAGGGCTTCCCCGAGATCCCGGTCAGCCCGCACGTGGAGTACGGCCACGCCGACCTGCGCGCCTGCCTCGACGCGCGCCCCGGCTGCGGGCGCTTCGTCCTCCAGGACGCCAGGCTGCGCACCCGGGTCACCTACGCGCAGAGCGACGGGCAGACGGCGGGCTGGGCCGTGGTGACCGTCGAGCAGCACACCGGGCCGCCGGTCGAGGCGTACGCCCCCGGCTTCATGCCCGCCTATCTGGCCACCGAGCGCATCACCGACGGAGCGGTCCAGGTGCCGGGCACCGCCGAGGAGGCGGACGAGGACGGGGTGGTGCACCTGCTGGCCGAGCTGGCGCGGCCCCGCCGCCGGGTGCCGGTGGTGGTGGTGTCGGTGGACGCCAGGCACCCGCAGGCGGCGCGCGCCAACGCCGAGTACCTGGCCGGGCGGGTCGCCGGCACCGCGCAGGTGGTGTGGC
>JAFACJ010000959.1 GCA_023425615.1 Actinomycetes bacterium | reverse complement strand
GCGCTTCACCGTCCGGCCTGTCGTCCTTGCCTCTCACCGTTCTTCGGATTTCCGGCTCTCCACCGTCCCATATCCCTGCCGGTCCACGGTCTGTCAGGAGCCCGCGGCGCTCCGTCGTCCGGTCCTGCTGTCGCTGCTCCTCGCTGTTCTTCGGATTCCTGGCGCTCCGTCGTCCCGCGGCTCTGCCGTCCCTGCCGATCTACGATCTGTCAGGAGCTCTCGCGGCGTTCCAGGCCGACGGCCTGGCACAGTTCGCGGATGTCCTGGCGCAGGCGCTCCTTCTTCTCGTCGCCGTAGATCTCCTGTTCCATGAGGGCCGCCAGGCCGGTGGCCAGGGCGTTGAGCTTGTGCTGGGTCGCCTCGTCGGCGCGGGTCTGGGCGTTCTGCAGCAGCGCGACCAGGAGGAACGTGACGATCGTGGTGGCGGTGTTGATGATCAGCTGCCAGGTGTCGATGCTCTTGAAGAGGAAGAACGACGGCGCCCAGAGGAGCACCAGGAGCACGCACCCGGCGAAGAACAGGGGGCGCGATGCGAAGCGGCCCGTCGCTCCGGCGAACCTGTCGAAGACGCCGGGCTTCGTCGTCACCGACGAGGGCATCTCCCCCTGATCCGGATCTTCGGAGGGGCGCCCGCGGTCCGGGTCCCTCCGGTCGGGGCCGTCCTCGGACCTGTCGGCGGTGGCACCGCCATGCTCGGCCATCATGTCGTCCTCTTTCTCCCGGCGGCCGTCGAGGGGCGGTCGCGCACGGAACCCTGCCCCTACACTTTTCCCACTTTGCTACCGTTCTTCACTTTTGCCGCGTCGTGTGCCAGGTACGGGCGGTGAGACGTGGAGAGGAAGACGCCCGGGTGTAACGCTTGCATCAGCGGCCGTGCACCTTCTGCGGTTACGCTGGGTCCATGGGGGAGAGGCAGGGCGTCGACCTGGTGCGGGACGAGGAGCCCGCCTACGCCGGGGGCTGGACGCCGTCGTCGCGGGACCGCGCCGCGCTCGGGGAACTGGACCTGGACGGCGCCACCGATGAGACGCTGCGCGAGGCGGCACGGATACCGGGGCTCGGCGTGCTCCGGGCCCGCGGCGAGTTCACCGACGCGGGCGTGGGGGCGCTGCGCGGCATGACCGGGCTGACCGTCCTCACGCTGGAGTCACCGCTGCTGGAGGGCGGCTGCGCCCTGCCCGCGGCGCGACTGCGCTCGGTGTGCCTGGCGGGCGAGCGCCTGACCGACAGGTCGCTGCGCATGCTGGGCCTGCACCCGGGCCTGGAGACCGTCCGGCTGGCGGCGGGCAGGGCGGACGGCACCGGCCTGTGCTGGCTGCCGCCCGGACTGCGTACGCTCTACCTGCGGCTGCCGCGGCTGGCTCCCGAGTCCCTCGACGTCCTGTCTCAGCTTCCCTACCTCGCCTCCCTGACCTTCTCCGGCACCGCGCCGACACCGCGGCTGGTGTCACGGCTCGTCCGGCACGCCGGGCGGCTGGCCCGGGTGGACTTCCTCGGGGTGGAGCAGCCGCCCCCGGAACTGCTGCGCGCCCTCGCCGAGGCGGGGATCAAGGTCAACGCCGCCCTCCCCGTGTGACGCCACTTTTCAACGATCTGCCTGAGTGGCAGGCGATGCGGGAGATCCGAGACGTTCGCCACGGCAATGTGGAAGAAAAGATGCCTGCGTGTAACGCCGCCATCAGCGGCCGTGCATCTACGGTGGCTAGCCTGGACTCATGGGGGAAGCGTGGCGTGAAGCGTGGAGTGTGGACCTCCCAGGTGATGTGCGGCTCGTCTACACGGGAATCTGGATGCCCAAGCTGCGGGGCGAGTCCTTCTTCAGGGAACTCGACCTCACCGGAGTGACGGACGAGATCCTGCGCGAGGTGGGTGAGATGCCCTGGCTCACCGTCCTCAAATGCCAGGGCGAGTTCACCGACGCCGGCGTGGAGGCGCTGCGCGGCATGACCGGCCTGATCGACCTCTCGCTCGACTCCTCCCTGCTGGAGGGCGAGTTCGCCCTCCCCGAAGCCGACCTGAGGGTCGTCTCCCTGTCGGGCGAGCGCCTGAGCGACCGCTCGTTTCGCATGCTGGGCCTCCACCCCGAACTCAAGGTCGTCCGCCTGTCCGCCGGCGAGGCCGACGGCACCGGCCTGTGCTGGCTCCCCCCGGGCCTGCGCATGCTCTACCTCCGCCTCCCCCGTCTGGCACCCGAGGCCCTGGAGGTCCTGTCGGAGTTCCCCTACCTCAGCAGCCTCACCTTCGCCGACACCGAACCCACCCGCCATCTCGCCTCCCACCTGGTCCGCTACGCCGGCCAACTCACCCGCGTCGACTTCCTGGGCGTGGACCAGCCCCCCTTGGACATCCTCCGCACCTTCGCCGAAGCCGGCATCAAGGTCAACGCCGCCCTCCCCATCTGACCCGCTCCCGCCCGGATCTGACCCGCTCCCGCCCGGTGGCCGTTCGGGCGGTTCTCCGTCTCGGCCGGGGGAGGGGCGGAGCGCGGTGTCAGCTCTGCCGGTCCTCGCAGGGGAGGCGCATGCGGGGGATACGGATGTCACTCGCCTCGGGGAAGGCGGACGGTTCCGGGTGGGAGATCCCGGCGGGGCTCGGCGACGCGATCCCGACGATGTCGGCGGAGGACGCGGGAGCGGAGGTCTCCCGCGAGGGCTCCTCCGGGAGGTTCTCTTGCCTGGTCTGACCCACCACGACCTCCAAACATGTGTTCGAATCGTGGTGTGTAGATAACCCGCGCCGATCACTCGCAAACCCGCCGACCCGCGTCGGAGAGAACGGGCCGCTCGGCGACGCGGAACTCACCGTGCCGGGCCTGGCGATGCTGGACGTCACCCTGTACTTCACCGGCGAGGCCGCTCCCCGTTCGCCCGCGAGCACGCGGGCGCGTGCCTGGCCGCCATCCTCACCGAGACGCCTCCGCCGCCCGCCGCCTGCCGGGCCTGATCATGGCGCTGCTGTCCCGGACGCCCGAGGAC
>JAFACJ010000890.1 GCA_023425615.1 Actinomycetes bacterium | reverse complement strand
CCTTGGGCACCGGGGTGGCGGGCGCGGCGGGCGCGGTGCCGGGCGGGGCGGAGATGTAGCCGCCCGCCTCGATGATCTTGTCGAAGGCGCCGCGGTCCACGACCAGGTCCTTGACGACCGGGAACGCCTTGGCGCGCCACGGCTCGACGTCGATCGTCTCGCCGTCCTTGAACTTGCGCATGTGCAGCTGGCACGTGGTGGTGTTGCGCTCGGGGCCGTGCGGCTGGCCGTTGATGACCAGCGAGCACATACCGCAGATGCCCTCGCGGCAGTCGTGGTCGAACGCGATCGGCTCCTCGCCCTCGGTGGCGAGGCGCTCGTTCAGCACGTCGAGCATTTCGAGGAACGAGGCGTCCTCGGAGATGTCATCGACGTCGTAGGTGACCATCTGGCCCTTGTCAGCCGCGTTCTTCTGACGCCAGATGCGGAGCTTCAGCTTCATGATTCGCGCCTTTTATTACTTGTAGGAGCGGTTGCTCGGCTTGACGTACTCGAACACGAGGTCTTCCTTGTGGAGGACGGGCTTGTCACCGCCGGTCCACTCCCAGGCCGCCGCGTAGGAGAAGTTGGCGTCGTCGCGCTTGGCCTCGCCGTCCTCGTCCTGGGACTCGGCCCGGAAGTGGCCGCCGCACGACTCGGTGCGGTGCAGCGCGTCGATGCACATGAGCTCGCCGAGCTCCAGGAAGTCGGCCACGCGGCCGGCCCTCTCCAGCGACTGGTTGAGGTCGTCGCCGGAACCGGGGACCGTGACGTTCTCCCAGAAGTCGGCGCGCAGGTCGCGGATGAGGTCGATGGCCTTGCGCAGGCCCTCGTCCGTCCGCTCCATGCCGCAGTACTCCCACATGATGTGGCCGAGCTCGCGGTGGTAGGAGTCCACGGTCCGGCTGCCCTTGATGGACAGGAACCTGTCCACCTGGGCCTGGACGCCGTCCACCGCCGCCTGGACGGTCTCGTCGGGGACGGGCGTCGCCGGGTTCTTGGCCAGGTACTCGCCGACCGTCTGCGGGATGACGAAGTAGCCGTCCGCCAGGCCCTGCATCAGCGCGGACGCGCCGAGGCGGTTGGCGCCGTGGTCGGAGAAGTTGGCCTCGCCGAGCGCGAACAGACCGGGGACGGTCGTCTCCAGGTCGTAGTCCACCCACAGGCCGCCCATGGTGTAGTGAACGGCCGGGTAGATGCGCATCGGCTGCTCGTAGGGGTTCTCGCCGGTGATGCGCTCGTACATCTGGAACAGGTTGTCGTACTTGGCCTCGACCGCCTTGCGGCCCAGGCGCCCGATCGCCTCGGCGAAGTCCAGGTAGACGCCCAGACCGCCGGGGCCGACGCCGCGGCCCTCGTCGCAGACGTTCTTGGCGGCGCGGGAGGCGATGTCGCGCGGCACCAGGTTGCCGAACGCCGGGTAGATGCGCTCCAGGTAGTAGTCGCGCTCGTCCTCGGGGATGTCGGCGGGCTTGCGGGTGTCGCCCGCCTTCTTGGGCACCCACACCCGGCCGTCGTTGCGCAGCGACTCCGACATCAGGGTCAGCTTCGACTGGTGGTCGCCGGAGACCGGGATGCAGGTCGGGTGGATCTGGGTGTAGCACGGGTTGCCGAAGTACGCGCCGTGCTTGTGCGCCCGCCAGGCGGCGGTGACGTTGGAGCCCATGGCGTTCGTCGACAGGAAGTAGACGTTGCCGTAGCCGCCGGTCGCCAGGATGACGACGTCCGCGGTGTAGGACTTGATCTCGCCGGTGATCAGATCGCGGACGACGACGCCGCGCGCCTTGCCCTCGTGCATGATCAGGTCGAGCATCTCGTGCCGCGCGTGCAGTTCGACGTTGCCCGCGTCGACCTGCCGCATCAGCGCCTGGTAGGCGCCGAGCAGGAGCTGCTGGCCCGTCTGGCCGCGGGCGTAGAAGGTGCGGGAGACCTGGGCGCCGCCGAAGGAGCGGTTGTCCAGCAGGCCGCCGTACTCGCGGGCGAACGGGACGCCCTGCGCGACGCACTGGTCGATGATCTGGGTGGAGATCTCGGCCAGGCGGTGCACGTTGGACTCGCGGGCGCGGAAGTCGCCGCCCTTCACCGTGTCGTAGAACAGGCGGTGCACCGAGTCGCCGTCGTTGCGGTAGTTCTTGGCGGCGTTGATCCCGCCCTGCGCGGCGATGGAGTGGGCGCGGCGCGGGGAGTCCTGGAAGCAGAACTGGATGACCTTGTAGCCCAGCTCGCCCAGGGTGGCGCCCGCCGAGCCGCCGGCCAGGCCGGTGCCGACGATGATGACCGTCTTCTTGCGCTTGTTCGCCGGGTTGACCAGCTTCACGTCGAACTTGCGCTTGGTCCAGCGCTCCTCGACCGGGCCCGAGGGGGCCTTGGTGTCGGCGATGGGATCGCCGAGGCTGAAGTATTCGGTCTCGCTCATGAGTCGACAACCCCCAGGGTCACGGAAATCGGAACGATCAGGAAGCCGATGCTGATGACCACCGCGAAGAGGGTCGCGATGACGTTCAGGGACCTGTCGTGCTTGGGGTTCTTCAAGCCGAGGGTCTGCACCGCGCTGACGAGGCCGTGGCGCAGGTGGAAACCGAGCATCACCATGGAGACGACATAGAAGATCGTCACCCACCAGCGGTCGGGGGCGAAGCCGGCGACGACGTTCTGGTAGGCCTCCCCGTGCACGCCGTGCGGGTTGGCGACGCCGACGGTCAGGTCGAGGATGTGCCAGATGATGAAGAGCAGGATGATCACCCCGCCCCAGCGCATCGTGCGGGCGGCGTAGGAGCCGTTCACCTTCGCGCGGTGCTGGTACTTCACCGGCCTGGCGCGCTTGGCGCGGGCGGTGAGCTCGGCGGCGGCGCCGAAGTGCATGAAGACGGCGACGACCAGCAGGACGCGCATGATCCACAGGAACCACTCGTGGTGGAGAGCCGGCTCCCCGATCGTGCGCAACCAGGCGGCGTAGCCGTTGAACTCCTCGAGACCGAAGAAGATCTTCAAGTTCCCGATCATGTGTCCGATGAGAAAGAGGACCATGAACGCGCCGGTGACGGCCATGATCGCTTTCTTGCCTACCGAGGAGCGGTAGAGGGAGGGGATCGTCGCAATAGCCACGCGCCGAAAGGTATAAATCCGGCGACCGGTAGGTCCAAGTCATGGGACTTCTCGTTTCCATAGCCAAAAGCTATGGGTGCTGCCGGACAGGCGAATCCGCCGCGTGGTCCAGACCACTGCGGTGACAGACTTCACAGCCTCACCGGGAACCCCCGATGAGAGTGAGTACTCGCTGATGGGGCCGTTTCTTCGGCCCGCACCCTCCCTTTCGACGCTCGCGGTGCCGTCGGGGTTCGCCGGCGCGGCGTTCCTCTACAGCCTGTAGTACTTCGTGGTCGTGTCCACCGTACCGATCGTTCCCCGCGGCTCGCACCGGGGTCGCCTTAAGGGGTATGACCTCTCCTGACATAGCCTGTCAAAGGTGTCCAAGCCCCGATCTCTCACACCGGAACAGATCACCGAGGCCGCGCTGACGGTCCTCGACGAGTCGGGCCTCGCCGCGTTCTCCATGCGGGCCGTGGCCGACCACCTGGGCGTGGGCACCATGTCCCTCTACCGGTACGTCGAGGACCGCGCCCAACTGGAGATCATGGTCGTGGACCGGGTCCTGGCCGGCGTCTCCCTCGACCTGCCGCCCGCCCCCTGGCGCAACCGCGTCGAACTGCTCTTCCACCGGGTGCGCTCCGCCATCGCCGCCCACCCCGAGGCGATGCCGCTGACCATCACCCACCGCCAGGACTGCGCGGCGATCCGCCGCTGGGCCGAGAAGGTGCTCACGGTCCTCACCGAGGCCGGCGTCCAGGGCGAACGCAGGTACGTCGCCCTGCGCGCCCTGCTGTCCTACCTGATCGGCTCCATCGAACTGGAATACCGCACCTCCCTGACGGGCGCCCGCCTCCCCGAGCCGATCCCCGACCGCGAACACCCCCTCCTCGCCGCCGTCTCCCGCCAGTCCCAACGCCTCTCCCCTGCCGAACGCTTCCGCAGCGGCCTGTCCCTCCTCCTGGACGGCCTGGCCGCTTAAACGGCAGCGGCCCGAGACGGCTTGGCGCCGTGGGCGGCCCGGTGCCGTGGGTGGCTTGGTGGTGCCTGGGCGGCCCGGTGTCGTGGGCGGCCCGGTGGTGTCTAGGTGGTCCGGCGGTGGGCTTCTTCGGCGAGGGTGAGGAGTTCGTCCACCGTCCACTGGTCGTAGGCGTGTCGGCCGTACTTGCTCGCCGCGACGACGCCGTCCGGGGTCACCAGGAAGTCGGCGGGCAGTCCGTAGCGTCCGCCTGCGGGGGAGAGGGAGGGGGCCTTGGCGCGGCCGCGCAGGAGCAAGGCGAGGGAGCGGGCCAGTGCGCGCAGGATGTGGAACCAGACCCGCGGGTCCAGCACCGAGCGTTTCGCGGACTCGACGCCGAACTCGCGGTAGAGCCGTTTCCCGGGGTCGGCGACCACCGCGAAGGGCAGGTCGGCGACGTGCTCGCGCAACTCCTCGGCGGGGGAGTGGAAGACGACGACCTCCCGGATCCCGGCCGCCTCGATCTCGCCGTGCCGGGTGACGATCGAGCGCAGGTGCAGATTGCAGACGGGGCAGCCGGCGAACCGCCGGAACTGCAGGTGGACGAGGGCGTCGGGGGCGGGAACCGGCACCGCCGCGCCGGTCACGGACTCCAGGAGGCGGGATCGCAGTTCGGTGCCCTGCGGGATGGTCATCGGACTCCCCTTGGTAGGCGTACACCATACGCCTACCAGGTTAGGCGTACGCCGTACTCTGTCAAGGTGCCGAGACCGCGTTCCCTCACTCCCGAACGGCTCGCCGAGGCCGCGCTGGCCGTTCTCGACGAGTCGGGCCTCGCCGCGTTCTCCATGCGGGCCGTGGCCGTCCGCCTGGGCATGGGCGCCATGTCCCTCTACCGCTACGTCGAGGACCGTGAGGAACTGGAGGCGCTGGTCGTCGAACGCGTCCTGGCCCCGGTCTCCGTGCGGCTGCCGCCGGCCCCCTGGCGCGACCGGATCGAACTCCTGCTGGAGCGGGTGCGGACGGCGGTCGCCGCCCATCCCGAGGCGGTCCCCCTGATCATCGCCCACCGGCAGGACTCACCGGCGATCCGCCGCTGGACCGAGACGGTGCTGGCGGT
>JAFACJ010000858.1 GCA_023425615.1 Actinomycetes bacterium | reverse complement strand
GTCGCTCACGTACCGGGCGTAGCCGCTGTCGGAGGAGTGGAAGGCGACCAGGGTGCCGCTCTCCTGCACCAGCTTCCAGAACGGGTCGAACTCCGGCAGCGCGAACGACCGGGGGCCGCGCAGCCCGTAGGCGGGGGCGGGGCGGATGAGGATGGCGCGGGCACCGCGCTCCAGCACCCACTCCAGCTCCTCGATGGCCTTCTCGACGATCGGCAGCGTGATCACCGGGGTGGTGAAGATGCGGTCACGGTAGTTGAAGGACCAGACCTCATCCAGCCACTGGTTGAGCGCGTGGACGACCACGTGGGTCAGGTCCGGGTCATCGCGCATCCGCTCCTCCAGCAGGCTCGCCAGCGTCGGGAACATCAGGGTCCGCTGGATGCCCTGCTGGTCCATCAGCTCCAGCCGCGGGCCCGGCTCGCGGAACGCGGGGATGGAGCGCATCGGCTCGCCGACGATCTCCCGGTAGGACTTGCCCTCGGGGTTGCCGTTCTTGAAGTAGTCCTCCTGGGCGCCGGGACGGGCCACCACCTCGAACGTCAGGTTCGGGATGTACTCGCTGATCTGGCCCCGGATCGCGATCTTCGTCCGGCCCCTGACCTGCACGTACTCGATGGCGCCGCGGTAGTCCTTGGGCAGGTACCGGGTGAAGGCCTCCTCGGGCTCGTACAGGTGGTTGTCCGCGTCGAAGACCGGATACGGCAGCTCACGTGATGACATTGAGATCCTCCTTTGCGGAATGCGAGAATCCTATTCTCCACTAGAGCGTACTGCAATGTCCTGAAGGCCCCGCCTCAGGACGAACTTCTGGACCTTGCCGCTGGCGGTGCGCGGGAAGTCGGCGACCTCGTGCAGCTCCTCCGGCCACTTCTGCCGGGCCAGGCCCACGCCCTCCAGATGGGCGCGCATCTCCTCCAGCGTCGGCGCGGTCCGTCCCGGACGCGCCCGCACGAACGCGGCGGCGTGCTCGCCGAGCCGCGCGTCGGGGGCGGCGACCACCGCCGCCTCCGCGACGCCCGGCATGCCGAGGAGCATCTCCTCGACCTCCAGCGCGCTGACGTTCTCACCGCCGCGGATGATGATGTCGGACTTGCGGTCGGTGATCGTCAGATAGCCGTCCGCGTCGAGGACGCCGATGTCGCCGGTGCGGTACCAGCCGTCCTCGTCGAACGCCGCCTCCGTCAGCGCCGGGTCGGTGTAGCCGAGGCACAGCTCGGGGCCGCGGCTGAGGATCTCGCCGTCCTCGGCCAGCTTGATCTCCACTCCGGGCAGTACGTCGCCGTCGGTGTGCAGCCGCTTGCCCACCGGCGCGGTGTGCCGCGAGCCGGTGATCGACGGGTGCTCGGTGCTGCCGTAGGAGCGGAACACCGTGATGCCCAGCTCCTCCAGCCGGGTGGTCACCGCCGACGGGACGGACGAGCCGCCGAGCCCCGCGTACTTCATGTACTTCAGGTGCCCGGGCGTGAAGTCGGGGTGGTCGAGCAGGCTCGTCACGTAGTACGTCGCGCCGCCCCCGACGGTGAGCCCGTCGCTCTCCATCAGCCTCAGCGCCTGCCCCGGGTCCCAGACGTCGGCGAGGTTCACCGCCGTCCCGTCCAGCACCGGGATCAAGAAGGCGTTCACCATGCCGATGAAGTGGCCGACGGGCGCGGCGGTGAGCTGCTTGCCGCGGTCCGGCGGGTAGAGGCCGGCGAGCTGGCGCGTCTCGTGGCCGAGTGTCTGGTGGCTGTGGACGACGCCCTTGGGGTCGCGGGTCGTGCCGGACGTGAACGCGATCAGGCAGGGGGAGGCGGGGTCGGTCTCCAGGACGCCCTCGAAGGGCTCGTCCGCCAGCAGGTCCTCGAAGTCGCGCCCCACCACGCCGACGATCGGCACGTCCGCGAACAGGTCGTCCTGGTGCTCGAGGCGGCCGAAGCGCTCGGGCCCGACGAAGACGCGCGGCTTGACCGTCTCCAGGATGTAGCCGAGCTCCTTGCGCCCGTAGAAGTGGACGACGGGGACCACGACCGCGCCGAGGAACGCCGAGGCCCAGAAGACCGCCGCCGCCTCCCTCCAGTTGGGGAGCTGGAACACCACGACGTCGCCGGGGCCCACGCCGCGGGCGCGCAGCCCTCCCGCCAGCCTGCGCGCGACCAGCTCGACGTCGCGGAACGTCCCGGTCCAGGGTCTCGTGGAGGAGTGGATGCGAAACTCCACGTCCGGCGCCGCGGCAAGGCCGCGGGCCAGCAGGCCGCCGATGGTCTCCCTGGTCCACCAACCCTCGGCCGTGTACCGTTCGGCCAGCTCAGCGGGGATCGTGCGCATGCTCAGAGCTCCGTTCGTAGGGGCGAGAATTGTAATCTCCCACGAGGAGAAGCTAAATTCCATACATGGCACGAGACCATGGCTTCCACCCGGTCCGGATCACCCGGGTCATCCAGGAGACGGCGGACACGCGGACGTACGTCCTTGACGCACAATTCGACTACCGCGCTGGCCAGTTCCTGACGTTCAAAGCGTGTGGAACCCTGCGCAGCTACTCGATGTCCAGTTCACCGATCACCGACACCGAGCTGATGACGACGGTCAAACGCGTCCCCGGCGGCCTGGTCTCCAACTGGATGCACGACAACCTCTCCCCCGGCGACGTCATCGAGGTCACCCTCCCCGCCGGCGTCTTCTGCCTGCGGGAGGAGAGCACCGCCCCGCTGGTGGCGTTCTGCGGCGGCAGCGGCATCACGCCGATCCTGTCCCTGGTCAAGACGGCACTGGCCACCACCGACCGGCGCGTCCTGCTGCTGGCCGCCAACCGCGACGCCGGCTCGGTCATCTTCGAGACGGCGCTGACGGAACTGGCGGCCCGCCACCCCGGCCGGTTCGAGGTGCACCACCACCTCGACGCCCACGGCGGGTTCCTCACCGCGCCCCAGATCACCGACTTCGCCTCGGGGCACCACGACGCCGACTTCTACATCTGCGGCCCCGACCCGTTCATGGACCTCGTGGAACGTGCCCTCCTTGACCGCGGCGCCGCGCCGGAGCAGATCTTCATCGAACGCTTCGGCACCGCCTCCGACGAGCCCGCCGGGCCCGAGACCGAAGGCACCATCACCATCGTCCTGGCCGGCAAGAAGCGCACCGTCCCCCAGCACACCGGGGAGACGCTCCTGCAGAGCGCGCGCCGCGCCGGGCTCAGCCCCCCCTTCTCCTGCGAGGCAGGCAACTGCGCCACCTGCATCGCCCAGGTCACCGAAGGCGAGGCCCGCATGCAGATCAACAACGCCCTCGAGGACGACGAGGTCGCCGACGGCTTGGTCCTCACCTGCCAAGGCGAGCCGGTGACCCCCCACATCACCGTCGTCTACGAGGACTGACGGCCACTTCGAACCTGGAGAAGACCACATGGCAGATGTAGAGCTGGAACGCGACGGCGGCCTGGCGGTCATCACCATCAACCGGCCGCACGCCCGCAACGCCATCGCCCCGTCCACCATGGACGAGCTGGAGAAGGCCATCGGCGAGGCCGCCGACGCCAGGGCCCTCGCCATCACGGGCGCGGGCGACAGGGCGTTCGTCTCCGGCGGCGACCTGAAGCAGCTGGCGGCGCTGCGCACCGAGGAGCAGGCGATGGAGATGGCGCTGCGCATGCGCGGTGTCTGCGATCAGATCGCCGCCTTCCCCGGACCCGTCATCGCCGCGCTGAACGGACACGCCCTGGGCGGCGGCGCCGAGGTCGCGGTCGCCGCCGACATCCGCGTCGCCGCCGACGACGTCAAGATCGGCTTCAACCAGGTGGCGCTGGCCATCATGCCGGCCTGGGGCGGCGCCGAACGCCTGGCCGCCCTGGTGGGCAGGAGCCGCGCCCTGCTCCTCGCCGCCTCCGGCACCCTGCTGGACGCCGCCGAAGCCGAACGCCTCGGGCTGGTGGACCGCGTCCTGCCCCGCGCCTCCTTCGAGGAGGGCTGGCGCGCCCTCGCCTCGTCACTGGCGAACGGCTCGGCGCCGTCCATCAAGCGGGTCATGGCAGGCGTCTCCCCGGACGAGGCGGCGCGCGCCTTCGCCCGGCTGTGGGTGGCGGACGCCCACTGGGAAGCAGCGGAAAGGGTGATGAAC
>JAFACJ010000768.1 GCA_023425615.1 Actinomycetes bacterium | reverse complement strand
GCGGCCCAGCCGCACGTACGCCTCGCCCAGGACGGTCAGCGCCCAGGCCGAGGTGCGCCGCGGCGCGTCGCCCAGCAGGGCCAGCGCCTGCTCGGCCAGCTCGACGGCGTCGGCGGGACGGCCCAGCAGGGTCTCGGCGCGGGCCAGTTCGGTCAGGCACCAGGCGGTGTCCACCTCGCTCGCCGCGTTGCCCTCGATCTCCCGGCGCGCCTTCAGCAGCACCTCGCGGCCCTGCGCCGCCTCCGCGGGGCGGGCGCGCAGCAGCAGCGAGGCGTAGGCCAGCTTCAGCCGGGAGAGGTTGCGCGGGTCCTCGTCCTCGCCCAGCAGGCTCAGGGCGCGCTCGGCCAGGGTGACGCCGCGCTCGTACTCCCCGCGCATCTCCGCCACGTACGCCGCCTCCCAGTAGGCGGCGATCCGCGCCTGCACGGTGCCGATCCGCTCGGCCCGCGCCACCAGGTCGTCGGCGAGCTGCCCGGCCCGCACCAGGTCGCCGCGCTCGATGCAGCAGCCCAGCAGGGTGGCGCCCAGATGGACGGCGGCGTCGGTGTACTCGCCTCCGGCCACCGACAGGCGGCGCAGCGCCTCCTCGGCCACCTGGACGCCGGCGCTGGTGTCGCCGCGCTCGCGCAGGCAGCGGCTGAGCGCCACATGGGCGCGGGTCCAGTGGTCGCGGTCGTACTCCAGGGACGAGCCCGAGGCGATCTCCCGCAGCGCCGCGATGGCCTCCTCCAGCTCGCCGCCCGCCTCCAGCGCCAGCGCGTGGCCCCAGCGGGCCTGGCGCAGCATCTCGGGCAGCGCCAGCGCGTCGGAGTGCGAGAGCACCTCGGCGAAGCGGTCGCGCGCCTCGGCCGCCGCGCCGTTCTGCAGCGCGATCTCGGCATACTCCAGGGTGACCCGCAGCTCATCGACGATGTCCTCGCTCACCCCGCTGACCAGGTAGGTGGGCGAGCAGTTGAGCTTGCGCGCGAGCAGGTCGATCACGCTGGGGGCGGGCACCCGCTTGTCGCTCTCGATCAGGGAGATATAGCTGTCGGAGAGCTCGGGGAAGGCGAGCTGGGCCTGGCTTATGCCCAGCTTGATACGGAGGTTCCTGATCCGGTCCCCCAGAGTCTCTTGACTCACTGATACCCGCTCCTTTTAACTTGGAGTCATGACCCGATTGCACAAAGTCATTACCTTTGTGGTGATGCTGGGAGCCCTCGGGCTCCTGGCACCCGTGCCCGCCGCCCAAGCCTCCCCGGCGCGCGTCGGACCGCGCGTGCACTGCTGTTGATTGTGGCGGAGAGGAGCATCACATCGCGCGGAGTGGCGGGAAAAAGTCCTCTCCGTGCCTGAAGTCCCGCTCCTCCCCCTTCCCCGGGACGGGCCACGGGTCCGGCAGGATGTGGCCATGAGCCTCACGATCCGCGTCCTGGACGCCGTCCTCGCCCGCCCCGCCGCCGACCTGCCCGTACGCCTCGACCGCTACGACGGCGACACCTGGCAGGCCGTGGCCGAGGACGTCACCGGCCACTCGGGCGAGGCGGTCTTCGCCGTGTCCGAGCCCGGACTGCACCGGGCGCGGCTGGGCACCGGCCAGTACTTCACCACGCGGCTCCCCGAGATCCAGGTCATCTTCACGCTCACCCCGGGCGACCGGCTGGAGCTCCAGGTGACCCCCGCCTCCTACTCCGCCTGTCTTGTCACGCCATAATTGCCCGAACCGCCGATTACGGAGATCGGTGAAAGAGATTTCTGGGGGACCGTAATGGCGGCCAGTTCCGTGCTGGAGCGGCGCTTCGCGCTGTCCGAACGGGGGACCACGGTGGGCCGCGAAGTGCGCGGCGGAGTCACCACCTTCGTGGCGATGGCCTACATCCTGCTGCTGAACCCCATCATCCTGGGCGGCTCTGCCGACATCACCGGCGCGAAGCTGTCCATCCCCCAGCTCACCGCGATGACCGCGCTGTCGGCGGCGATCGCCACCCTCATCATGGGCCTGGTCGGCAACGTCCCGATGGCGGTCGCCTCGGGCCTGGGCATCAACGCGGTCGTCGCCTACCAGGCGGCGCCCCACATGACCTGGCCGCAGGCGATGGGCCTGGTGGTGCTGGAGGGCCTGATCATTGTGCTGCTGGCGCTCACCGGCGTCCGGCAGCTGATCATGGACTCCATCCCGCTGGCGCTCAAGTACGCCATCACCGCGGGCATCGGCGCCTTCATCGCCCTCATCGGCCTGGTCGACGCAGGATTCATCAGCTCCGGCGAGGGCACCGTGCTCACCCTCGGCCGGGGCGGGCTGCTCCAGGGCTGGCCGATCGTCGTCTTCGCGGTGACCCTGCTCCTGATGTTCGTCCTGTACGTCCGCAAGGTGCCGGGCGCGATCCTCATCAGCATCATCGCGGGCGCCTGCCTCGCCGCCGCCATCGAGTCCGTGGCCTCCGTCCCCGACGCCGAGTGGGGCGTGGTGGTGCCGCAACTCCCCGACCGGCCGCTGGCCGCACCCGACCTGGGGCTCTTCGGGCAGGTCGACCTGTTCGGCGGCTTCGCCCGCGCCGGGTTCGTGACCGCGCTGGTCGTCCTGTTCACCCTGGTCCTGTCCGGCTTCTTCGACGCCATGGGCACCATCGTGGGCCTCAGCGAGGAGGCGGGGACCGCCGACGCCAAGGGCCAGGTGCCCGGACTCGCCAGGATCCTCACCATCGACGGCCTCTCGGCGGCGCTGGGCGGTGTCACCAGCTCCTCGGCCAACACCGTCTTCGTGGAGTCGGCGGCGGGCATCGGCGAGGGCGCCCGCACCGGCCTCGCCAACCTGGTCACCGGCGCCCTGTTCACGATCGCCCTGTTCTTCACCCCGCTGGCCTCGGTGGTGCCGGCCCAGGCCGCCGCGCCCGCCCTGATCATCGTCGGCGCCATGATGATGGCCCAGGTCGCCAAGATCGACTGGTCCGACCCCGAACTGGTCATCCCGTCGTTCGTCACCATCGTCATGATGCCCTTCAGCTACTCGATCACCACCGGCATCGGGGCCGGCGTCATCTCCTACACCGTCGTGCGCACCGCGCTGGGCCGCAGGGCGGGCTGGCTGCTGTGGACCATCACCGCGGTCTTCGCCGTCTTCTTCGCGCTCAGCCCCCTGCGGCAGCTCCTGGGCCGCTGAGAGACCGCCGGGTTACTTGACCCCGCAACGTCAAGGGGCCCGGCGGTGCCTGTTCTGTATCGGCTGGGACACTCTCACCTGCCGCCGCTCCAGGTCGGCTTGAATGGTGGGGTTCTGCAGATCCACCGGCCAGGAAGGCACGATGAGGTGGCTTCACCCACCGGGCACGTTCTCATCTCCCCCGACAAGTTCAAAGGCTCGCTCAGCGCCTCGGAGGCGGCCCGCCATCTGGCGGCGGGGCTGGCCCTGCACCGGCCCGAGGTCCCGCTGGTGACCC
>JAFACJ010000764.1 GCA_023425615.1 Actinomycetes bacterium | reverse complement strand
CCTTGGGCGCCTACCACGGCCCTGACCGGCACCACGCGGCACCGAAGCACGGCAGGCCCATGCGCCTCGGCATCGGCGGCCCCGTCGGCAGCGGCAAGACCGCGCTGACGGCCGCGCTGTGCCGCGTCCTCAAGGACGAACTGGACCTCGCGGTCGTCACCAACGACATCTACACCACCGAGGACGCCGACTTCCTGCGCCGCAACGCCGTCCTCGACGACGAGCGGATCATGGCGGTCCGCACGGGCTGCTGCCCCCACACCGCCATCCGCGACGACATCTCGGCCAACCTCGACGCCGTGGAGGAGCTGGAGGACCGCCACGGCGGGCTCGAACTGGTCATCGTCGAGAGCGGCGGCGACAACCTCACCGCCACCTTCAGCCAGGGCCTGGTGGACCGGCAGATCTTCGTCCTCGACGTCTCCGGCGGCGACAAGGTGCCGCGCAAGGGCGGTCCCGGCGTCACCACCAGCGATCTGCTGGTGATCAACAAGACCGATCTCGCGCCCCTGGTCGGCGCCGACCTCGGTGTCATGGACCGCGACTCGGCACGGGTGCGCGAGGGACGTCCGGTGATCTTCAGCTCGATCCGCGAGGAGCCCTCGGTCCCCAAGATCGCCGACTGGGTCCGCTCGTCCGTCCACCGCTTCCACCACCACTGATGCCCGGCACGACCACCGCCGCCCGCACCGGGTACACGGCGCACGCGGCGGTCACCGCCGAACTCGGGCCGCACGGCGTGACGCGGCTGACGCGGCTGCGGTCGGACGGGCCGATCGCGCTGCGCGAGACGCCGGACGGCGTGTACCTGGTGGGGGCCGCCGCCGGACCCGTGGGCGGGGACAGGCTGCGGCTGGACATCGTGGTGGGACCCGGCGCGCACCTGCGGATCCGTTCGGTGGCCACCGCGATGGCCATGCCGGGTTCCGGCGAGTCCGTCTACACGATCGACGCGCGGGTGGAGGGGCGGCTGGACTTCGCGCCCGAGCCGTCCATCGCGGTGCGCGGCTGCTTCCACCGGGCCGTCAGCCGGATCGACCTGGGCCCCGAGGGCGGGCTGCGATGGCTGGAGGAACTGGTGCTGGGCCGGCACCGGGAGGAGCCGGGGCGGCATGTCAGCCGGATCGACGTGACGCGGGAGGGACGCCCCCTGCTCCGCCACGAACTGCGCCTGGACTCCGCGGCGCGCAGCCGCGCGGTCGTCGGTGACGCCAAGGCCGTCGGCTCGCTCGTGCGCACCGACGCCACCGCCCCGGCGCACGCCGAGGAGGGTGTGGCGCTGCTGCCGCTGGCGGCGGGCGGGCTGCTGGTCAACGCCGTGGCGCCCGACTCGGCGGCCCTGCGCCGCCTGCTGCTGCGGGCCGAGGAGGCGCCGGGGCCCTTCAGCCGGTCGTGAGGACGCCCAGGGGGCGGGAGGGGTCGGCCAGCGCCTCCGGGTCGACCGGGGTGCCCGAGCGGATGAGGAACTGCAAGGTGTCGGTGACCTCCCAGATGTTGACGTTCATGGCCGCCGCGATCCGCTCGCCCGACAGCCAGAAGACCACGTACTCGCCGCTGGAGACATCGCCGCGGAAGACGACGCGGTCATAGGAGCCGGGTTCGGCGTGGCCGGAGAACTCCATGCTCAGGTCGTACTGGTCGGTGAAGTAGTACGGCAGCCGCTCGTACACGACATTGCGCCCCAGCATGGAATGGGCCGCCGCCGGACCGCTGTTCAGCGCGTTGGCCCAGTGCTCGACGCGGATGTGCCGCCGGTACAGCGGGTGGTAGAAGCTGGCGACGTCGCCCGCGGCGAAGACGCGGGGGTCCTCGGTGCGCAGCGCGGAGTCCACGACCACCCCGTTCGCCACCTTCAGCCCCGCCGAGCGGGCCAGGCCGTCCTGCGGGACGACGCCGACGGCGAGGACCACCACGTCGGCGGGGATCTCCGAGCCGCGCGAGGTGACGACGTGGTCCACCTCGTCGTCGCCTCGGATGGCGAACAGACCGTCGCCGAAGACGCACTCCACTCCCCTTCTGCGGTGCAGGTCGGCGAAGATCTGCCCGGCCTCGGGGCCGAGCGCGCTGTACAGCGGTGTCGCCTCGACCTCCACGACGGTCACGTGGTTGCCGTACTTGCGGGCCGCGGCGGCGACCTCCAGGCCGATCCAGCCGGCGCCGACCACGACCACCCGCCGGTCGCCCGAGCGCAGCCGGTCGCGCAGTGCCAGCGAGTCGCCGAGGGTGCGCAGGGTGTACACGCCGCGCAGGCCCACGCCGGGGACCCGCAGCCGCCTCGGATGGGCGCCGGTGGCCAGCAGCAGCCGGTCGTAGCGCAGCGTGCTGCCGTCCGACAGGCTCACCTTCCGCTCCTCCCGGTCCAGGGACAGCGCGCTCGTGCCGGTCAGCAGGGTGATCTCGCGGTCCCGGTACCAGGATTCGTCGTGGACGTACACCGAGTCGGGTTCGGCCTCGCCGAGCAGCACCTTCTTGCTCAGAGGAGGCCGCTCGTAGGGGCGTTCGGGCTCCTGCCCGACGAGCAGCACGGTGCCGGTGAAGCCCTCCTCCCGGAGGGTCTCCGCCGCCTTCGCGCCGGCGAGCCCGGCACCGATGATCACATGGGACTCAAGCGCGGGCATGAGGACCTCCCCCGTCCGTCCGTGCCGCCTACCTCACTTTTATGACCCAGAGAGGAGAGCGTCCAATCCCGCCGGCCACCTCCCTCTCGGCTCTCCCCGCGCCATCGTGCTTCACCTTCACCCTTCCCGTCTCTTGTGGCTTGTCCTAGATTGTGGCGAAGCTAACATCACCCGCCCGTCACCCCCAGGTGGTCAACGATGAGCGATGTCGTCCTCGACGGCGTGAGCAAGTACTACACCGCCGACCAGTGCGTCGTGGACGACCTCAGGCTGCGCATCGGGGACGGCGAGCTGTTCGTCCTGCTCGGCCCCTCCGGCTGCGGCAAGTCCACGGTCCTGCGCATGATCGCCGGTCTGGAGGAGATCACCTCGGGCGATCTGTGGATCGGCGGGCGGCACGCCAACACGCTGAGCCCGCGTGAGCGCGATGTGGCGATGATCTTCCAGAGCGGGGCGCTGTACCCGCACATGAACGTCCGCGAGAACCTCGGCTTCCCGCTGCGGCTGTCCGGGCAGGACCCCGAGGACGCGCGGGAGAAGGTCGTGGAGATGGCCGGCGCCCTCGGCCTCGGCTCCCTGCTGGAACGGCTGCCCTCGACCCTGTCGGGCGGCCAGCGCCAGCGGGTGGCGATGGGCCGGGCCATGGTGCGCGACCCGCAGGTCTTCCTCATGGACGAGCCGCTGTCCAGCCTCGACGCCGGGCTGCGCACCGAACTGCGGATGGAGATCGGCGGCATGGTCCGCGCGATCGGCGCCACCACCGTCTACGTCACGCACGACCAGATCGAGGCGCTCACCCTCGCCGACCGGATCGGCGTGATGCGCGACGGCGTCCTGCAGGACGTCGGCACCCCCACCCAGATCTACGACGACCCCGCGACGGTCTTCGTCGCCTCCTTCCTCGGCTCGCCGCAGATCAACCTGCTCGCCGGGACGGCCTGGGTCCGCCCCGGCGAGGGCGTGGTGCTGGCCCTGGGCGACCAGCGGCTGGACCTGCCCTGGTCGGACCCGCGGGCCGCCTCCTTCCGCCCCCACCACGGCGGGCCGGTGATCGTCGGCCTGCGCCCCGACGCCCTGGTCCCCGCCGGTCCGGACCACGCGGGCCCCTCGCTGGCCACCCGGCTGCGGGCGGTGGAGTTCCACGGCCACGAGTGGATGGCCTTCGGCGAGATCGACATCCCGGCCGTCGACGTCGACGTGATCGGCCGCAGGCCGTCCCGGCGGCGGGCCC
>JAFACJ010000761.1 GCA_023425615.1 Actinomycetes bacterium | reverse complement strand
ATCCCAAGTTATGCGTTGTTCGTCACATTGATACGTTTTGTAGGCATGGCACAGCGGAACGTGTCGCGGCTGACGGATCGGCCGAGATCAACACCGTAATGTCCAGGCCACCCGTTAGAGTCGAGTCCAGTCAGGCTTTAGGGAAAGAGATTCCATGAGTGATCTTCCGCTGCGGTCGCAGCTGGCGGTCGCGCTGGGCCGCACGGCGTCCAAGATGTCGCGACTGGCCGGACGCGGCGACGGATCGGTGATCGGGGGGAAGATCGGGCTCAAGCTCGACCCCGAGCTGCTGACGAGACTGGCGGCCGACCGCAAGCTGGTGCTGGTCAGCGCCACCAACGGCAAGACCACGACCACCCGTCTGATCGCCAGCGCGATGAGCGGCCTCGGCGAGGTCGCCACCAACGCGTTCGGCGCCAACATGCCGACGGGCCACGTCAGCGCCCTGGCCGCGGCGCCCGGCGCCCGCTACGGCGTGCTGGAGTGCGACGAGAAGTACGTGCCGCTGGTGCTGAAGGAGACCGGCGCCAACGTCGTCCTGCTGATGAACCTCAGCCGCGACCAGATGGACCGCGCGGGCGAGATCTGGCAGCTGGCCGGCAAGTGGCGCAAGGCGCTGGACGGCGCCGACACCCACGTCGTCGCCAACTGCGACGACCCGCTGGTCACCTGGGGCGCCTCCACCGCCAAGAAGGTCACCTGGGTCGCGGTCGGCCAGCACTGGAGAGAGGACTCCTGGTGCTGCCCCGAGTGCGGCGGCCCGCTGGACCGCGAGGCCAGCCACTGGGCGTGCCGCCAGTGCTCCTTCGCGCGCCCCAAGCCCGACTGGATCCTGCACGGCGACCGGGTGACCGCGCCCGGCGGCCGCACCTACGACCTCGAACTCCAGCTCCCGGGCCGCGCCAACCGCTCCAACGGCGCGATGGCGCTGGCCGTGGTGTCCCTGTTCGGCATCCCCGCCGAGCAGGCGCTGCCGCTGCTGGGCAAGGTCGCCTCGGTGGCCGGCCGCTACACCACGGTCCAGCACGAGGGCCGCGACATCCGGCTGCTGCTGGCCAAGAACCCGGCCGGCTGGCTGGAGGCGTTCGACGTGCTGGAGCCCGCGCCCGGCCCGGTCGCGCTGTCCATCAACGCCCAGGGCCCCGACGGGCGCGACACCTCCTGGCTGTGGGACGTGGACTACCGGGTGCTCAAGGGCCGCCCGGTCTGGGCGACGGGCGAACGCCGGCTCGATCTGGCGGCCCGGCTGGAGGCCGCCGAGGTCGACTTCCGCGTGGTCGACGACATCGAGCAGGCCGTCATGGCGGTGCCGCCCGGCAAGCTGGACGTGATCGCCAACTACACCGCCTTCCAGAGCATCCGAACGAGGTACGGCCGTGCCCTCTGAAGCCATCAAGATCGTCTGGATCTACCCCGACCTGCTCAGCACCTACGGGGACCGCGGCAACTGCATCGTCCTGGAGCGGCGGGCCAAGCTGCGCGGCATCCCCACCCGCACCGTCAACGTGCACTCCGACGAGGCGGTGCCGGTGGACGGCGACATCTACCTGCTGGGCGGCGGCGAGGACCGCCCGCAGATCCTGGCGGCCCAGCGGCTGCGCGCCGACGGCGGCCTGCACAAGGCGGTGGAGTTCGGCGCCTCGGTGTTCGCCGTCTGCGCCGGCTACCAGCTGCTCGGCCACGAGTTCGGCGGCGAGGAGGGCCAGCCCGTGCCGGGCATGGGCCTGCTGAACATCCGCAGCGGCCGCGGCGAGATCCGCGCGGTCGGCGAGCTGGCCGGCGAGGTCGATCCCGACCTGGGCGTCCCGATGATCACCGGGTTCGAGAACCACCAGGGCGTCACCCATCTGGGCCAGGGCGTCAAGCCGCTGGCCAAGGTCGCGGTGGGCCTCGGCAACGGCGACGGCCACGAGGGCGCCTACAGCGGCAAGGTGATGGGCACCTACATGCACGGGCCCGCCCTGGTCCGCAACCCCGCCCTCGCCGACCTCCTGCTCGGCTGGGCCGTCGGCCGCGCTCTTGACCCCATCGACGACACCTGGTCGGGAAGGCTCCGCGAGGAGCGCCTGCGCGCCGTCCTCCCCGGCTGACCCGCCCCTGCCCCCGCTGGAGCCGCCCGTGACTTTCGGGCGGCTCCTTATTCTTTCGCCGGTCCCTCCCGATACCCGCCGGGATCCCGGGGAGGGGATCCCGGGATCAGAAGCGGCGGTCCGAACGTTGATCCAGGAGACGGCCGCGACAGACGGGGAGGGCCGCATGGCAGACAGGCACAGGGACATCCCTGACCACGATCCGCAGATGGGCGACGACGAGCAGGAGTTCCAGGACGAACTGGTGCGCTCGTATGAGGAGGACCCGCCTAAGGACCTGGTGTTCAACGCCGATGACGAGGGCGAGGTGGGCATCAGCCGGTGGGTGGAGCAGGAGACCCGCACCGGGGACCGGCCCGAGGAGGACCGTCCCGCCGAGGAGGCGGCGGTCCATGTGGAGCGCCGTGCCCCGCGGCGGGAGCCGGAGTGAACCGGGGCGTGAGGCGTCAGTAGACCAGGGCCTGCGCCCCGTCCCTGGTCGCCTCCTCGACGAAGGCGGGCGCGCCGGCGATGCGGACGCCCTCGATCAGGTCGGCCTCGGTGAGGTCGCGGCGGGCGGCGCACTGGGTGCACAGGGTCACCCTGGCCGCGGACAGGACCACCTCCAGGAGGTCCTGGACGGGGGTGGCGTGGGGGAGGGCGGGGAACTCCGCGGCCTTGCCCGGCACCGCGAACCAGGCGGCCTCTCCGGTCAGCCACAGCGACACCGGGACCCCGCTGGCGACCGCCGCGGCGGCGACGGTGAAGGCCTGGTTGGTGCGCTCGGGCGCCTCCGCTCCCGCGGTCACTTTGATCACCAATGATCGTGTCATGGCGGCAGCCTACTTCCGGGGAGTTCCGGGCCCCTCAGCTGCCCGTTATGGAGAGGAATTTTCGGGTTCCCACCACGAATGATTTGCCGTATGCAGGCGCAGAAGGCAATCTGTGACTGGTCGCGTGGTATACGCGCGGCTCAGGAGAGCACAAGGACTCGGTGCTGTAAGGAGCCTAC
>JAFACJ010000720.1 GCA_023425615.1 Actinomycetes bacterium | reverse complement strand
GCCGGGCGTGGCGGGCTTGACCGGAAGCGCGCGCAGCCGGTCGTTCAGATCGTTGACCTGGGCCTTGGTGAGGTTGCGCGGCAGCTTGGCGAGCTTGCCCTGCAGCTTGGACAGCGGCACCTGCCCCTCCTCGGTGCCGACCTGGAAGTCGTAGATCGGCACGGACGCCGCGAGCCGGGAGATCTTCTTCTTCTCCGCGCCGAGCAGCGAGGCGACCCGCGAGGAGGGCCCCTCGGCGACGAGGATCACACCGGGCCTGCCGACCACCCGGTGCACCACGTCCATGTTGCGGTTGCCGGCCACCGCGGGGGTGACGACCCAGTTGCCCCGCATGGTGTCCAGCACACCGTAGGCGGCGCCGATCTGCCCCTCCAGCATCTTGTACTGGGTGCGCTGGGCGAGCTGCCCGAAGACCACCATGCCGACGAGGAGGGCGGCCAGGACGCCCAGCGGCACCATGAACCACAGGCTGCTGATGAAGAAGCCGAGGACCACGAACAGCGCGAGGGTTGCCAGCGCCGAGGCGAAGACGATCGGGAGCGCCTTCGGGTTGGACTGGTGGACCAGCTTGGCCACCATACGAATCTGCCGGAAGCGCCCGGGCTTGTCGTTCTCTGCCATGTCGCCCATCCTAGTGATCGGCGCGGGCTTCGACCGCCTGACGGTAGAGGCGGCCCGCGCGGTAGCTGGAGCGGACCAGGGGCCCCGACATGACACCGGCGAAGCCGATCTCCCGGGCCTCCTCCTGGAGCTCGACGAACTCCTCGGGCTTGACCCAGCGCTCGACCGGATGGTGACGCGGCGTGGGGCGCAGGTACTGGGTGATGGTGATCAGTTCGCAGCCGGCCCCGTGCAGGTCGGTCAGCGCCTGGGAGATCTCCTCGCGGGTCTCGCCCATGCCCAGGATGAGGTTGGACTTGGTGACGAGGCCCGCCGCACGGGCCTGGGTGATGACGTCGAGGGAGCGCTCGTAGCGGAAGGCGGGGCGGATCCGCTTGAAGATCCGGGGGACCGTCTCCAGGTTGTGCGCGAAGACCTCGGGCGCCGCCTCGAAGACCTGGCCGAGCAGGTCGGGGCGGCCGTTGAAGTCCGGGGCCAGCAGCTCGACGCCGCAGCCGGGGACCTGGGCGTGGATCTGCCGTACGGTCTCGGCGTACAGCCAGGCGCCCTGGTCGGGCAGGTCGTCGCGGGCCACGCCGGTGACGGTGGCGTACTTCAGGCCCATGGTCGCGACGGACTCGGCGACACGGACCGGTTCGCCGGTGTCGTACTCGGCCGGCCTGCCGGTGTCGATCTGGCAGAAGTCACAGCGCCGGGTGCACTGGTCGCCGCCGATGAGGAAGGTGGCCTCGCGGTCCTCCCAGCATTCGAAGATGTTGGGGCAGCCCGCCTCCTGGCAGACGGTGTGCAGGCCCTCGCCCTTGACCAGCTCGGTGAGCTCCTTGTATTGGGGGCCCATCTTCAGCCGGGTCTTGATCCACGATGGTTTGCGTTCGATGGGGACCTCTGCGTTGCGGACTTCCAGCCGCAGCAGCTTCCGTCCCTCTGGGGCCACAGCACTCACATGGCTAGGGTACGTCTCGAAACGGCCTTGTTCATCCGCAGCACGATCCGCACGGAGGACGCCCCCCCATGATCGTCTCCACCATGAACGACCTGCCCGGATACCGGGTGACCGAGGTGCTCGGTGATGTCTTCGGGCTCACCGTCCTGGTCCGCAGCGGCCTGTCCGGCATCGAGGCGGGGCTGAAGACCTTTCTGGGCGGCGAGCCCCGGGGCATGGCGCGGGAGCTGCACGACTTCCGGCTGGAGGCCCGCAAGCGCCTGGTGAAGGCCGCCGAGAAGATGGGCGCGGACGCCGTCCTCGCCGTCCGTTATGAGGCGAACGACCTTCGCGATCTGGGCACCGAGATCTGTGCTTACGGAACTGCAGTACGCGTCCAGAAGGTCAGCTGAAAGCGTCAAAAGTACGGTCTGTATAACAATCGGGGGGTCTATGCAGGCCGATTCGCGGTTTTGGCCCCCGCGCGCCGACTGATCTCTCTAGGGTGACTCGCTGTTGTCAACTGAGTCGCAAGTGAGAGGAACAGCCGTGGCGCTGGCCATGACCTATCTCAGGCTGCCGGTGGAGGGCGGTGCCGACCCGGGCCAGGTGGCGCGGCAGGTGTTCGGCTCCGCGGGCTGGCGGCAGGCCCACCCCGGCAGGGTGCTCGACCTGGCCGGTACCTGGCAGGGACTGCACTACCTGATCACCGGGGACCCCTGGGAGGGCCGCTCCCCCGAGGCCGACATCGTGTGCGGCGGCAGGCTGCTCACCGAGGACGGCGCCGAGGCACTGGGCTTCGACGTCATTTTCCTGTCCCAGGAGCGGGTGAAGCTCGCCGCCGACCACCTGGCGAACACGCCCTTCCCCTCGCGCCGCTTCGACCTGGCCGCCATGGCCATGGCCGACGTCCAGGGAGTGTCGAGCTGGACCGACAGCGCCCGCGACGCGCTGTTCAAGCCCAGCTACCACACCCTGGGCAGGTTCTTCACCGACGCCGCCGTGCACGGTGAGTCGATCTTCAAGACGATGGGCTGAGCACCGCCCGCTAGAGCTGGGCGAGCGTCCTGTGCACCGTCTCGGCCGCGCCCAGCCGCAGCGCGAGGTGCTTCTCCACCAGGGGGAGCACCTCGCGGACCGGCACCTCGCGGCCCAGTTCCGCGGTGAGCGAGGTGGACGAGGCGTCCTTGATCCCGCACGGGACGATCCGGTCGAACCATGACAGATCACAGTCGCAGTTGATCTGCACGCCGTGCATGGTCACCCCCTGGGAGACCCGCAGCCCGACGGAGACCAGCTTGCGGTCGTGACGCACCCCGTCCACCAGCCAGACGCCGCTGCGTCCCTCGACCCGCACCCCCTGCAGCCCGAACTCGGCGAGCACGCCGATCATGGCGTCCTCCAGCAGCCTGACGAAGGCGACGACGTCGATCGGGTCGGGGAGCCTGACGATGGGGTAGAAGGTGAGCTGCCCCGGCCCATGCCAGGTGATCTTGCCGCCCCGGTCCACGTCGATCACCGGGGCGCCCGGGTCGCCCAGCGGCCGATCCAGCGGCTCGGTGCGCTTGCCCGCGGTGTAGACCGGCTCATGCTCCAGCAGGATGACGGTGTCGTCGATGGCGCCGGCGACCCTGCGCTCATGGGTGCGCCGCTGCAGCGCCCATCCCTCCTCGTAGGGAACCGCCTCGTCACCGAAGCCCGCATGCACGAAAATCACACTGGAGACCTTACTTGAGCTGACGAGGTTCGATGGGCGTCTCCTTGGCCCCGCCCGAGCCGTCGCGCTCGATCCGCCACGCCCCGGCGCCCTGGCGGTAGGTCACCGCCTGGACGAACTCGGTGCCCACGTAGTGCAGCCCCACGCCCTCGTCGGCGGCGTACCCGTCGGGCAGTTCGCCCGAGCCGACCGAGGCGTGCAGCAGCGGGCGGCGCTGGGGGTCGCTGTCGTAGTGCACGCCGCAGGAGTGGGGCAGCAGCCCGAGGCCGTCGCGCAGCGGGCGCAGGACCGGGCCGAAGGAGTCGGTGTTGCCGCCCGAGTGCCAGCACAGCGCGCCGGCGCTCTGCCCGGCCAGCACCACCCCCGCGCGCCAGGCGTCGGACATGGCCTCATCGACGCCGTGCGCCCGCCACAGCGCCAGCAGGTTCACCACGCTGCCGCCGAAGACGTAGATGAGGTCCTGGGCCAGCAGATGGCCGCGGACGTCCTCGACGTTGGGCATGGGGAACAGGGCGAGATGGCTGACCTCGGCGTCCATCCGGCTGAAGGCGTCGTAGGCCAGGGCGAGGCGCTCGGCCGGGTCGCCGGTGGCCGTGGCCAGGAAGCACACCCGGGGCCGGTCCTGGCCGGTGAGGTCGAAGGCGTACCGCAGCAGGGGGCTGGGGTCCAGCCCGTACCTGGCGTTGGGCAGGAAGCTCCCGCCGCCGATGGCGAGGATGTGCGGCTGTCCGTCGGTGCTCACGTTCACTCCTTGGCTCGTCCGGTGACGGGAGGATCCGTCACGGTCACCGTACGGCTACTCAGAGCTCCACTTGGAGATTTCCCGGATTCTGGGGACATCTAGTCTCCAGGAAAGGGACAAAAGAGAGAGATAACACCTTTGTCCGGAAACCGAGGATGAGGAGGGACGCCATGCCGTCCGTCAGGGTCGAACGCACCGAGACCGGATTCGTCGCCGTCAACGAGCGCGGGGCGCGGCTGGAGCTGGGCGGCGGGGACGCCGAGGGCGTCTTCTCCCCGGTCGAGCTGCTGCTGGCCGCCCTCGGCGGCTGCGAGCTGGTGACCGTCGAGCCGCTCACCGCCAAGCGGGGGCACCGCCTGACCAGGCTGGCCGTGGTCGTCGACGGGGAGAAGGCGGCGGAGACCAAGCTGAGCCGGGTCACCATCACCTACGACGTGGAGCTCCC
>JAFACJ010000547.1 GCA_023425615.1 Actinomycetes bacterium | reverse complement strand
CGATGATCCACCGCCTCGCCTTCACCATCCCGGCGATGCCCGGCCAGTTCGACCACAGCATCCCGATGATCGTCATCGCCCCCCACACCACCGACGACCTGTTCGACATCGTCCTGCCCACCCATGTGCACCGCACCGGCCATACCGTGGCGCCCCTGCCGCCCGCCGCCTTCACCGCGGGCTGGCCCATCAGCGTCGACGACACCTGGATCGCCGCGTCCGACTCCTACGGCTGCGACCGCCCCGGCACGGCGGGCGCCAAGATCGCCATCGTGCTCGAACCCGTCGCGGGACCGGTGCCCGACAACGAGCAGATCCGCGAGGTCGCCGAGCATGTCGGCACCGACCTGCCCGCCTGGACCCTTGCCGTCCTGGCCCAGCAGATACCCGCCGTCGTCAGGGAGGTCGCGGTGACCACCGGCCGGGAGACCGCAGGCCCTGGGCCGATGCCCCTGGCCGAGCTCCGTGACTGGGCGGACACCATGATCACCCCAAGTGAATGACGCCCGGCGCCGCCGGTGCGCCGGTGCCGGGACTCAGCCGTCCGCGAGGGGCAGGCGCAGGACGAGGCGGGCGCCGGGACGGCGGTCGGTGCGGTCGGTGGCGCGCAGGGTGCCGTGGTGGGTCTCGGCGATCTGGCGGGCGATGGCCAGGCCCAGGCCGGTGCCGCCGGGGTCGCTGCGCCGGGCGTCGGTACGGCGGTAGAAGCGGCGGAAGACCGCCTCCTTGTCCTCGTCGGGGATGCCGGGCCCGTCGTCGATGACCTCCAGCACCGCCTGGTCGCCGTCTTTATCGACGTTGACCTGCAGGTGGGAGCGGGCGTGGCGCTGGGCGTTGGCCAGCAGGTTGGCCACCAATCGGGCCAGTTGCAGCGCCGAGCCGTCCACGACGACGTCGGGGGCCAGGTAGGTGGTGACGGAGATCTTGGGCGACAGGCGCAGCAGTTCACTTCTCACCAGCCGCACGAGGTCGACCGGTGCGGTCGGGACGGACACGCCGGCCTCCAGACGGGCCAGTTCCAGCAGGTCGCCGACGATGGCGTTGAGCCGCTCGGCGTCCCGCAGGGCCGCCTCCAGCACCCGGCGAGGGTCGGCCTCGGGATCGTCCAGTGCCTCCTGCAGACGGATCAGCAGGCCGGCGAGGGGGCCGCGCAGATCATGGGAGGCGTCCGAGAGCGCATCGTGCTGCTGCTGCACCGCCTTGCGCAGCGCCTCGACCGCCTGGCGCTCTTCGATGTGCGCTTGGCGCAGCCGCTGGTTGAGTCGGCATATCTGAGCGGTCTGGGCGATCAGATGGGCTTCGACGGCCGCCAGGTGCGGCAGGGGCTCGGTGAGGGGGGTCGGCGGAGGGGCGCCCTGGCGCTGCTGCCGTATGAAGGAGGTCACCTCCTGCGGCTGGATGAACACCCCGATGACCGTGCCGTCCTCATCCAGCAGCGGGGTGTTGGTGATGTTCCAGTACCGCTCTTGCAGTTCGCCCGGCGCGTCGGGGGACTCCAGGTCATAGCGGTGCACCGGCATGAGATCGATCTGCCCCTCGGCCAGCACCCGCTCCAGCGAGTACCGCACCGCCTGTGCCTCCTCGCCCGCCGGATCACCGGGGAACGTCTCGAACACCCTGCGGCCGAGGAGCTCCCGACGCGAGCGGCCCAGCAGCCTCTCGTACGCCTGGTTGACCGCCACGAACACCAGGTCCGGCGACACCAGCGCCAACGGTGGCGGCGCCGCGTCGAACAGCACCGCCGGTTCGATCTCCACCAGCGACTCCCCTCGGCTGGCCCTGCCCCTCGACGCTTCCCCGCAATGCCCGGACCGGTGGTCTTTTCCCGCTCCATGAACCTCTGCTCTCCCTCCTTTGACGGCGAAGGCGACGACCGTGCCGAGGATCGACCAAGACGCTCAGTGGGCGTTCTCGTCTGTTCCTCGGCCGCTGTTCGTGCTCGCCTCGGCTCCGGCCGGCACGGTGTGAGACGGGGAGTCGTGTCCGAGGTCTTCCGGGCCGATGGCCGGCAGGCGGCGCTACGGCCCATGGCCGCCTCCAGGTGTTCGACCACAGATGCGCCGTCGAACTCGGGGTGCTGCTCGGCGTCCCGGTCGAGGAGTTCCCCGGCGGCCATAACGGCGATCTGACACACCCCGCCGCCTACGCCGAACGCGTCCGCGAACTGTTCGGCGGCGCCCCTACTGCGGCTCCAGGACGACCAGTTGCGCCGCGCCGGCGCAGGAGGTGGGCAGGCCCGCTCCGGTGAGGGCTTCTCGCAGGGAGGTCTGCTGCCGGTCTGAGACGCTCCCGACTGTGGCTTCGAAGCCCTGGCCGTCCTTGATGACCCGTCCACCGGGTACCCGCACGCCGTAGGCGTCGTCGGTGGCGACGGCGTGTGATCCGCCGGGCCAGATCGGGACGGCGGACTGGAGCTCGGGGGTGCCGTCCGATCTCTTGCCCCGCACGGAGAAGCAGTCCTCCGCCGCATCGTGGTGCAGCGTCCATCGCGTGATGGCCGTCAGGATGGCGCCACGGAACCCGGTGGTGATGAGAACCGGGGTGCCGCCTTCATCGTCGGCGGTGAAGGCGCCCAGCTCGTGGTCGGCGACGAGGGATGGCTTGGGCGCCGCCCCGCTTCCGCCGGTGCTGCATGCCGAGACGAGGGCGACGGCTGCAAGGGCAGCGGCGAATGCGCGCATAGGCGTCCTC
>JAFACJ010001115.1 GCA_023425615.1 Actinomycetes bacterium | reverse complement strand
CGCCAGGGCCGCTCCGCGCAGGGACTCCGCATCCCGGCCGGTGCGGGCGCGCTCGTCGGCCAGCCACTTCTCGACCGACGCGTAGATCTCGGTGGCGAAGAGCTTCTCCAGGACCCGCCGCCTGTCCTCGGCCCCGGCGCGCAGGAACGCGGCGAACTCCCCCTGGGGGAGCATGGCGACCTGGGTGAACTGCGGCGCCGTCATGCCCAGCAGGCGCTGCACGAAGTCACCGGCCTCGTCGAGCCGGTTGGTCAGGCCCTCCCAGTGGCCGTCCTTCCACTCCTCGACGAGGACTTTCGACTGCTCCACGCGGGTGCCCTCACCGCGCAGCTTGGGACGTTCCCAGGCGGGGGAGCGGGTGAAGCGCAGGCGGCGCCCCCGCAGGTCGGCCTCCAGTTCCACGCGGGGGGCGACGCCGGGTGCCGCGTGGTCGCTGCGCAGGTGCTTGACGGCGTTGCGGGCGCCGGGCACCTGCCCGTACAGCGCGAAGCACACGGCGTCGAGCACGCTCGTCTTGCCCGCGCCGGTGGGGCCGTTGATGAGGAACAGGCCAGCTTCGCCGAGACTCCGGAAGTCGACCTCCTCGGAACCGGAGAACGGACCGAACGCGGTGACACCCAGCCGCAGCAGCCTCATCGCGGCGTCCTCCTGTCTCCGGCGCGCGGCGCGGGGACGCGGGCGCGCTCCTCTTGACGGCAGTGGGTGAACGCGTCCTCCAGCAGGGCGCGTTCCTCGGGCGCGGCGTCCTCGCCGCCGACCTCGGCCAGGAAGTCGCAGGCCAGGTCGACGCCGGAGCGCTCCTTGACGCGCTCGGCCCAGGAGCGTTCGCCCTCCGTCACGGCGGAGGGCTCGAAACCCAGCACCAGCGCGTGCGGGAACCGCGCCCTCAGCCGTTCCATCGCCCCGGCCGGGCGCTTGGCGTCGGTCAGCGTCACCTTCAGCCAGTGCTTGGTGAAGTAGTCGTAGCGGGGATCGGACAGCAGGTCGGCGAGCGTGCCGCGCACCCGCGCGATCGGCCGTGGCACGGGCGCCTCGACGAACGCGGCGTCCCGCAGCCCGCCGGCGTCCACGTCGACCAGCCACGAGCCCTTCACCTGATGCTCCTCGGAGAAGGAGTAGGCGAGCGGCGAACCGGAGTACCGGACGCGCTCGCTGACCTGCTGGCGTCCGTGCAGATGCCCGAGAGCCGTGTAGGCGACACCGTCGAACACGCGCACCGGCACCATCTCCACCCCGCCGACGGCGATGTTGCGCTCGCTCTCGCTGACGACGGGCTCGGCGTTCCCGGACGTGACGAACGCGTGCGCCAGCACCACCCGAGCCCCGGGCGTCCTGTCCGAGGCGATCCGGCGCATCGCCTCGGAGAGCGCGGCGGCGTGCGAACGCTCGCGCAGGTCCCACTTGCCGCGTACGAAGTCCGGCTCCAGGTAGGGGATGGGGTAGATCGCCACATCGCCCAGCACGACCGGCTCGCCCACCGATTCCGGCGACGTCCGCACGTACACGCCGGCCAGGTCGAGCAGCCCGGACCCGACGCCGAGCCGGACCGCGGAGTCGTGGTTGCCGGAGATGAGCACGACCCGTGTGACCGCGGCGAGCCGCCGCAGTGTCTCGTCGTACAACCGGACGGCGTCGACGGGGGGCAGGGCGCGGTCGTAGACGTCACCGGAGACCAGGACGCAGTCGACCCGCTCGTCCCTCACCGTCTCCAGCAGGTGGTCGGCGAACGCGGCCTGCGCGCCCAGGAGGTCCTCCCGGTGGAAGGAGCGGCCCAGGTGCCAGTCGGAGGTGTGCAGAAGTCTCATGGCAATCAAGACCCTAAGCATCCCCCACTGACAATTCGCGTCCTGCAACGCCTCCGGAGCACCACTGACACTGGATTGGTATGGATCACCCTTGTGCGGCGGCACAGTCACTCCCTCACCCGGCTTGTGCAAGGGCACCAGGCCGCGCCCGGACTCTGGACCGGCGGCCCGGTCCGTGTTGTAGTGAGCGCCGGCTCCGGGGAGGTGCGCGATGGCCGTCCATGGGCGTGATCGGGAACTGGATCTGCTGGACGAACTGGTGATGAGGGCCAGGACGGGAAGGGGAGGCGCGCTCGCCGTCCGGAGCGGGCCCGGGCTCGGCCGCAGCACCCTGCTGCGCTGGGCGGCGCGCCGGGCCTCCACCGGATTCCGGGTGCTCAGCGTCCCCGGAGTCCGCGCCGAGGCGGGCATCGCCGGAGCGGGAGTCGGCAGGATCCTGCCGGGGACGCCGGACGATCCGTGCGCGGTACGCCGCTCTCTGACCGAGCTGGCGCAGGACCGTCCGGTGCTGTGCATCGCAGATGACGCGCACTGGCTCGACCGCGAGTCCCTCGACGCGCTCGCCTACGCCGCCCGCAGAGTGGACGGCGAACCGATCCTCATGCTGTTCGCCGCGCACAACGAGCACATCCTGACGCCCGAACGCGACCGTCTCGCGGCCATACCGTCACTGTCATTGCCGCCGTTGAGCGACGAGACGAGCCGCCGGGTCCTACGCGAGTGCGCCCCGGACATCCCCGGTGAACTGGAATCGGTCCTCGTGGAACTGGCCGGAGGCAATCCGCGTGCCCTGCTCGAACTAGGCCGTTCCCTGACTCCCGGACAGCTTTCGGGAACCGAACCTCCTCCCCCCACACTGCCAGCGACCAGCGAACTACGCGCCATGTACCGACGCCGCTTCTTCCGCCTGTCGGAGACCGCGCGTCTGCTGCTTCTGCTCGCGGTGGTGGACGACCGTCTGGACACCGTCACACTCGGACGTGCCGCGGCCTCGGTCGGGCTGGACCTCGCGGAACTGGAACCCGCACGCGCCTGGGGGCTGCTCGCCGTCGACGGAGACCATGTCACGGTCCCCAGCCTTCTGGTCCGCAGCGTCCTGTACGCCGACGCCCCGCTCGTCGAGAAACGGACGGCGCACTGCCTGCTGGCCGGTGTCCTGGACCGTCCCGATCAAAGAAGCCGCCGCATCTGGCACCGTACGGCAGTCACCAGCCGTTCCGGAGACGCCGCCGACCTCCGTGCCGTGGCCGCGGGAGCAGAACCCGCCGAAGCGGCTCGGCTGTGGACCCGTGCCGCTGAACTCTCCGGGGATCCGGCCGATCTCCTCGGTGCGGCGGGGGCCTTCTGGCATTCGGGGGATCCGGCACGGGCACGCGGCCTGATCCGGCGGGTGCAGGCCGACCCAGCCGTCCCGCCAGGCGAAGCCGAACTCCTGCTGGGCGAGATCGAGCTGTTCGACGGACTGCCCGGCCGCGCCCGCGCCTGCTTCCAGACCGCCGCCGACCTTCTGCCCCCGCAGCAGCGCCTGGACGCCCTCGCCCGCGCGGGAGAGGCGGCCTTCCTGGCCGGAGACATCCTCGGCTACCTGGAATTGGCGGCCCAAGCGGAGGACGCTTCGGGTCCGGAACTGCTGGCCTTGCACTTCGCAGGCACATCAGCGGCCTTCGTCAACGGCGACTTCACGACCCCGTTGCGCAAGCTGCTCACTCTTCCCGTGAACTGCCTCGACCACTTCTGGGCGGCCACTGCCGCCTCACTGCTCGGAGATGACACCGCCTCCTACGAGCTGGCGAGCCGTGCGGTACGCGCTGCGCACGGTGGATACGCCACACTGCGTCCCGCCGCCTTGCACCTGCTCGCCCAAGCCGATGTATGGCGTGGCCGTTTCGCCGAAGCGAGAGCCTCCTCACTGGAGGGCCTGGCATTGGCACGGGCGGTGGGCCAAGGCAACGTGGCCGTCGACCACCTTTCGGTGCTCGCGCTGCTCTCAGCCCTGCGCGGAGACAGGGAGAACACCGAACGACACGCGGACGAGGCCGCCAAGACGGCCTCGGCACGCGGCCTCAGCCGTCCCGAAGCGTTCATCACCTGGGCCAGGGCCGTGCTGGACCTCATCGAAGACCGTCCCGTGGAAGCCGCCGCGAGACTGGAGGTGATGACCGTCCATCCGGTCGTGCGGGTGATGACGACACCGCTGTACGTCGAGGCCGCGGTGCATTCCGGCAGACGCGATGCCGCGGTACGGGCGCTGCACCTGTTCGACAAGTGGGCCGAGACCACCGACAACCCCGCTCGGCTCGCGCTTTCCCGGCGCTGCCACGCGCTGCTGGCGGACGGGGACGCCGAAAAGCACTTCACCGCCGCGCTGAGCCTGCACCGGCTGGGCGGCTCCCCGTTCGAACTGGCCCGCACCCAACTGCTGTACGGGTCCTGGCTGAGGAGGGCGAGGCGGCCCAGCGACGCCCGCGTCCATCTGAGGCAGGCACTGCACGCGTTCCGGCATTACGACGCCGGAGGCTGGGCCGGACGGGCCCGTGCGGAACTGCGCGCGGCGGGGGAGAGCTGCACCGGACCCGAGGGAGCCGAACCGGCCGTCGAACTGACCGCCCAGCAGCAGCAGATCGCCCGTCTGGCGGCCGAAGGAGCCACCAACCGCGAGATAGCCGCCCATCTGGTGCTCAGCCCCCGCACCGTCGAGCACCACCTGCGTAACGTCTTCACCCGGCTCGGTGTGCGTTCCCGGGTCGAACTGGTCAGGTTCTTCGCCTGAACGGGGGCCTCCGGGATGTGGACCGCCCCAAAAGGCCGGTGCACGGGGCCGGTGATTTCGCCGATGTGCGTTCTCCTCCGATTACGGAGACTGCGGATACCCCCACCCCACAGGAGGAGAAATGCTCCGCAGAATCGGTGTCCTGATGGCCGCGCTGGCGGCCGTTCTGGCATCCTTCTCCGTCCCGGCCGCCCACGCGGCACGCACCCCGGTGGTCTTCGTCCACGGCTACACCGGCAGTGCCTCCAACTGGACGACGGCCATGTCGCTCTTCCGCGCCGGCGGCTACAGCAGCTCCGAGCTGTTCGCCTACGAGTACAACTCCTACGGCGACAACCGGACCAACGCCCAGGGCCTGGCGACGTTCGTGGACAACGTCCGCGCCCGGACCGGCGCCTCCCAGGTCGACATCGTCAACCACTCGATGGGCGGCCTCGTCAGCCTCTGGTACCTCAAGCAGCTCGGCGGCGCCGCCAAGACGCGCCACCTCGCCTCGATCGCGGGCGCCAACCACGGCACCACCTATGCCGGCGCGTGCCTGATCTACGTGACGTGCCAGCAGATGTATCCCGGGTCGTCGTTCATCAACACGCTCTCCGCGGGAGACGAGACACCCGGAGCCACCAAGTACGCCACCTGGTACTCGCCCTGCGACGGGATCATCATCCCCTACACCAGCACCGCGCTGAGCGGCGCCACCAACAACCTGGTGGCCTGCCAGACGCACATCGGCTTCCTGACCGACACCTCCGTCCTCACCGCGATCCGGTCGTTCCTGGCGACCTGACGGCGGCCGTGTGACGGCTGGTGCGGAGGCCCGGTCCCCTGGTGCGGTGGGGGACCGGGCCTCCGGCCGTCCGCGGGGGACGTACCCTGGCACGGTGAGTGATCGCCCTTATGTGCTGCTGAGCTGCGCCATGTCGCTGGACGGCTACATCGACGACCTGACCGAGGCGCGGCTCACCCTCTCCAACGCCGCGGACCTGGACCGGGTGGACTCCGTCCGCGCCACGATGGACGCGATCATGGTGGGCGCCAACACCATCCGCAGGGACGACCCCTCGCTGCTGATCAAGTCGATGTCCCGCCGGATCGACCGCGTCTCCCGCGGGCTGCCCGAGGACCTCATCAAGATCACGGTGACCGGCGGCGGCACCCTGGACCCGCGGTCGCGGTTCTTCACCACCGGTGCCGCGCCCAAGCTCGTCTACACCACCGAGGAGACGGCGGACGGGCTCGCCGCCCGGCTCGGCTCCGCGGCCACCGTGATCGACCTGGGCCGGAGCGTCGACCTTCCCGCCCTGCTGGCCGACCTGTCCGCGCGCGGCGTGCGCCGGCTCATGGTCGAGGGCGGCGGCGCCGTCCACACCGTCTTCCTCACCTCCGGGCTGGTGGACGAACTGCACCTGGTGGTCGCCCCGTTCTTCATCGGCGACCCCGGCGCGCCGCGCTTCACCTACCCGGGCGTCTTCCCCCAGACCCCGTCCCGGCCGATGCGGCTGGCCGAGGTCCGCAGTATCGGGGAGGTCGCCCTGCTGCGCTACACGATGGGACACGCACATGAAGGATGACCTCGCCTGGCTGGCCCTGGCCTGCGACCTGGCCCGCCGGTGCCCCCCGTCCGACACCGCCTTCTCGGTCGGCGCGGTGGTGGTGGGCGCCGACGGGCGCGAGCTGGCCCGCGGGCACTCACGGGAGACCGATGAGAAGGTGCACGCCGAGGAGGCGGCGCTGGCC